>JAOAFK010000077.1 GCA_026416315.1 Syntrophorhabdaceae bacterium
CCACCATGCCTATAAGATGGGTGGCAAGGTCAAACCTTAAGTAAGGCATATCATCCCGTTTCATGGTCAAAAGAGAAAGGGGGCCATTTTCTCCAAGGGCAAGGAGCTTTTCAAGGAATGCCCTTTTTTCCTTATGGGCTCGAATGGCAAGGATAAATCTTTCTGTAAGGAGGTCAAAGAGCCTTGTATCATCTCCTTTTGCCATATAGGCAATCCTGGGTAGGTTCAAAGAGACATTCTGGAGGGCACAGTAACGCATCCTCCAGGGTTCTTTTGCATCCCTTAGGTCCCTTTCCTCAAGTTTAAAGCTTAGTCTGCAGCATTCTGAAATCTTTGCCGTATCACCTCTGTCAAATACAAAGTATGTGTTTCCTTTATCGGATGCCACATCGCATATGTGGTAGAGAAAATCCTGCCAGCCTTCAGTTTTAAAGAATTTTTCTGTAATATGCACTATGGGTTTGGGGAAGAAAAAGGGTCTTCCAGCACCATCTCCCTCTTTATACACCTCAAATAGCTTCCAGACAAACCTCTGGGCCTCTTTTTCGTATTCTCCATAAGTCTTTCCAGTGTAAACTCCGCCTGGGCCAATGGCAGGTGTCTTTTCAAAGTGTTTAGGTACCTCCCAGTATAAGTTGATGTCAGAGAATATGGCCTGTCCGCCCCTTGCAACAGCCTGTTGAGAAAACTCGAATATTAGCATCTGGGCAAGCTGTTTTACATCATTGTCGCTCATGCCCTCAAGGTAAGGGGCAAAAAAGATATTCACTGCATCCCATCCAATGGCACCGGCAAAGTTGCTCTGAAGGGCTGCGGAAAATTTTATTAAATGGGCAAGGAGTACCTCAGGGTGTTTTGCCGGCTTTGCCATAGAGAGGGAATGGGGAAGATTCAGGCCAAATCTTTTTATATATTCAAGGGATTGACCACTGCAGTATGGTCTGTCAATAAAACCTAAATCGTGGAGATGGATGTCACCGTTCATATGGGCATCGGCAACATCCTGGGAGAATACAGACAGAAGGGCGTACTCCTTCTTAATCCTTTCTGCAAGGGTGAGGTTTGTGGCCTCAGGCCCATGGGGGACATTCGCATTTTCTTTGTTGGGATGAAGAATCAGGCTATCTACATCGTAAATGGGCATACCAAGCCTTGTATGCATCTTTCTTGCCGTCTCTAATCCCCTCTCAATGAGTTTGGCATTCACGATCTCCCTTATGAGTGGGGCTGTTACCATCTTTACCCCAGCCTTTCTTATAGTATTTTCCACCTCAATGCTTATCTCCTGTGCTGTGGCTTCATCGATGAGGGTCTCTCTTATGAGGGCACTTACTATCCTATCCCTATTCCAATCAGAAAGGGTTTCCTCTGATGTCCTTACAAAGAGATTGATATCCGTTGTCTCCATTTATTCCCCCTATATTTAGTAGGCTAACTAAATATATATACTATATTTAGCGATTTGATCTGTCAAGAGATTTTTTAAATTTTTATATGCTTTCAAAAGACAGCTATTTCTGCCTGAGTTTATGGATGGTCTCTGCTATAGTGGAGGCAAGCAGTCCTCCGCCTACAAGTATCAAAACAATGCCGAATATCACAGAGCCGAATACCACATGGACTTTGTTTAGATACACATCCCTGATGGTTATAATCCCGAATATTATCATAACAAAGGATAAACTTATGAACACACCGAATATAAACCAGAAGAACATGCGGCTTAATGCATTGTTTTCCACTATACCCTCTCTGATCTTAACATACTTGCAGATTCTTCTGGTGTAGTGGGTATAACATAGAATTCATCTTCTCTTTTGTATTTTGAATACCTTAAATCCCTCGGCAGAATCTCTATATGCCAGTGGAAATAATCATCAACTGTTATGTCGTCTTCCTGCCATGGTGTTTTTTTCATATTTGGCGATGTATGAATGACAATTGTATAAGCATTTGTAAGCCTCTCTATGCGTTTCATAATGGATGCTAAGATGTTTATAAAATCTATTTTTTTCTCTTCTTCTGTGAGGCTTTCAAAGTCAGCACTATGGTATCTCGGCAATATCCACACTTCAAAGGGAAATCTTGAAGCAAAGGGGCAGAAGGCGAGAAAGTTGTTATTGATGGATACAACCCTTTTATTCTGTCTTAACTCCTGGGATATGATATCGCATAAAAGACACCTATCTTTTTTTGCATAATGTATATGCGAATTATAGAGCTCGAGTTCTAATCTCTGAGGGATTATGGGTGTGGCAAGGACATGGGAATGGGGATGAAATATATAGGAGCCTGCGAGTTCACCGTGATTTTTGAAAACAAGAATATATTTTAGCCTTCTATCCTTTTTTAAATCCGCAATTCTGTCAGAATATAAATCTACAATATATCGAAATTCTTTCTCTGTAAATCCAGACATAGTTTTGCTATGGTTTGGATTTTCTACAATAATCTCGTGGGCGCCTACATTGTCCATCTTATCATAGATGCCCTCACCTCTTTTGTTTTCCTGTGCCTCTATGATAAAAATGGGATTCGATGCAGGAAAACATCTAACAGCCCATGTGCCGTCTTCATTTTTGATCTCCTTAATCGTAGGCGGGGTAAGATTTTCATTTCCCGGACAGAAAGGACAGATTCCGAGGGAAGAACGCTTAATTATGGTGTATCCCACAACACACCAGTTGCCCGAAACTGGGTCTTTTCTTAATTCAGCCATTTTACATAATCATAGACTACAGAGCATTTTTTGTCAATTTCAATCGAAAATTTATTGAGAAAACTGTGGATATTTTAAAATCTATTGAAAATAAAAGGCTTTATATGGTAAAACCCATATATGTCAAAAAACGCAAACACAAATCCTGTAAATAAAAACATATTTATATGGCTATTCATTGTGCTTCTTGGGCTTTTTATATTCAACATATACTACAAGCCTAAAAAAACATATGAACAGGTGATATTCAGTGATTTTGTAGAGGCCGTTAAAGCAAACAGTGTCCTTGCTGTGACCATTCAGGGTAAAAATATCTACGGTACATATAAAGACGGCAGGGAATTCAAAAGCTATGCCCCTGATGACCCTGAATTAATGAAGATATTAAGAGAACATCATGTGAAGATAAATGCAAAGCCTGATGAAGAATCAGGGTTCTGGCAGAATATCTTTATATCCTGGTTCCCCATGCTTCTTCTCATCGGTGTTTGGATCTTTTTTATGAGACAGATGCAATCCGGTGGTGGCAAGGCCATGGCATTCGGAAAAAGCAGGGCAAGGCTTTTTACAAGTAAGGAAAATAAGGTTACTTTTAAAGATGTGGCCGGTGTTGATGAGGCAAAAGAAGAACTCCAAGAGATTATCGATTTTTTAACAGACCCCAAAAAGTTTACAAAGTTAGGGGGAAGGATTCCCAAAGGTGTCTTACTTGTAGGCCCACCGGGAACAGGAAAGACACTCCTTGCAAAGGCAATTGCTGGTGAAGCAAATGTGCCTTTTTTCAGTATAAGCGGTTCTGACTTTGTGGAGATGTTTGTGGGAGTCGGTGCATCCCGTGTCAGAGACCTTTTCAATCAGGGGAAAAAGAATGCTCCCTGCATCATTTTCATAGACGAGATAGACGCAGTAGGTAGACACAGGGGTGCAGGACTCGGTGGCGGCCATGATGAAAGGGAGCAGACGTTGAACCAGCTCCTTGTAGAAATGGATGGATTCGAGTCAAACGAAGGTGTCATTGTCATGTCTGCCACAAACAGGCCAGATGTATTAGACCCTGCACTTTTAAGGCCTGGAAGGTTTGATAGGCAAATCGTAGTATCTACCCCTGATGTAAAGGGAAGGGAGGCAATACTGAAGGTGCATACAAGAAAGACGGTCCTTGCCGATGATGTAGACCTCACAGTGATTGCAAGGGGCACACCAGGTTTTTCAGGGGCTGATTTAGAAAATCTTGTAAATGAGGCTGCCTTGATCGCTGCAAGAAGAGGTAAAAAGGCCATTGAGATGGATGATTTTGAGCACGCAAAGGATAAGGTATTGATGGGTGTTGAAAGAAGAAGCATGATCATCCCCTTTGAAGAAAGAAAGATTGCCGCATATCACGAGGCAGGTCATGCCCTTGTGGCAAAGATGTTGCCCAATGCTGATCCCATCCACAAAGTTACCATAATCCCAAGAGGAAGGGCATTGGGTGTTACCCAGCAGTTACCCATTGATGACAGACATACCTATTCAAAGGAATATCTCATAGATAATATCACAATCCTTCTTGGCGGCAGGGTTGCTGAAGAGATTGTCCTTAAAAAATCCACAACTGGGGCAGGAAATGACATAGAACGTGCCACAGAGATAGCGAGAAAGATGATATGTGAATGGGGTATGAGTGAGAGATTAGGACCATTGAGTTATGGAAAAAACGAGGAGCATATCTTTCTCGGAAAAGAGATAGCAAGACATCGCGATTTCAGTGAAAAAACAGCCCAGGAGATAGATGAAGAACTCCGCAACCTCATAAATACCTGTTTTAAGAGGGCAAAAGAAATACTAACCACAAACATTGAAACTCTCCATGCTATAGCAAACACCTTGTTAGAAAAAGAATCCCTTGACGGTCAGGAGATAGATAATATCATCAGAGAAACACAGGGTGAAAAACAGGTTGTTAATTAGAGAGAGACCCCTCATAATGGGTATTCTCAATGTGACGCCCGACTCTTTTTTTGACGGCGGAAAATATTCAAATACAGAAGACGCCATAAAACACGGCCTGGAGATGGTAGAAGACGGAGCAGATATAATAGATGTGGGTGGTGAATCAACAAGGCCATATTCAAAGCCTGTATCCCTTGAAGATGAGTTAAATAGGGTGATTCCTGTAATTAAAGGAATAAGGTCAAAATCTGACATCTTAATATCCATAGATACATATAAAGCCCGTGTGGCTAAAGAGGCATTTGATGCTGGCGCAAACATGGTAAATGATATAAGCGGCCTTGGTTTTGATAAAGATATGGCCAAAACGGTGGCAAAATTAGGGGCATATGCAGTGATCATGCACATAAAAGGAACACCGCAGGATATGCAATTGAGTCCATCTTATAAAGATGTGATTAAGGAAATAAAAGATTATTTTCAAGAAAGGATTGATTTTGCCCTCTCTTCAGGCATAGAGAGAGAAAAAATCATCCTTGACCCTGGAATAGGTTTTGGAAAAAGAATCGAGGATAATCTTAAAATAATAAAAGAATTGAAAACATTTAAAGAGTTCGGGTTGCCTTTGCTGATAGGCACTTCCATGAAATCTTTTATAGGCCATGTAACAGATTCTGAGCTTCATGAGAGGGTCGAAGGAACACTGGCAAGTATTGCCATATCCATTTGGAATGGCGCAGACATTGTAAGGGTTCATGATGTTAAAAAGGCATTAAAGGTTATTAAGCTTGTATATGCTGTGATGAAGTCATGATAGAGATATTCAGGTGGCAGGACGCCCTCGATATCATGGTTGTATCCTTTATCATTTACAGGATACTATTATTTATAAAAGGCACAAGGGCCACTCAACTCCTTGTGGGTGTTATAATTGTCCTTTTTGTATTCTATATTTCAAAAAAACTTGAACTTTTTACCTTAAACTGGATACTCGGCAATTTTGTGGGATCCATCATTATCATCCTTGTCGTTATATTTCAAGATGATATAAGAAGGATGCTTCTTGCTATTGGCAGAAGCCCCTTTTTAAGAAGGATCACCTATCTTGAAGAGACCATTTTTTATGATAACATTGCAAATGCATGCAATATTATGAGTAAAAGAAAAACAGGTGCCCTTATTGTAATTGAGAGGGATGTGGGGCTTGAAGAATTTATGGAGATAGGTGTAAAACTCGATGCAGAAGTCAATACAGAACTCATTTTGAGCATTTTTAATCCTGGTTCACCTTTACATGATGGAGCCACCATTATAAGGGAAGGAAGAATCAGGGCTGCAGGTTGCATTCTCCCCTTAACCCAGAGAGAAGATTTAGATAAGACTTTAGGAACAAGGCACAGGGCAGCCATAGGGATATCAGAGATCACAGATGCCATAGCCATTGTGGTATCAGAAGAGAAGGGTTATATCTCCTATGCCTTTAAAGGTGAGATCCATAAAAGGATAACTGGGGAAGAATTAAAGATGATACTCAAGGAGCTCTTAAAGAAAAGATGATGGGTCTCACAAAAAAATACATTTTAAACAATTTAAAACTCAAAGTCTTATCCGTTTTCCTCGCGGTTTTATTCTGGTTTGCCGTCTCATATACAGGTGATACAAAGATGACATTGTCCGTCCCTGTACATTTAAATAATCTTCCGGTGAAACAGATAGTAAAATATGTGGACCCTGACCAGGTACTTTTATCTATCAGTGGACCTGTTTCCATTATAAAAAATTTAAGGGTAAAAGATATAAATGTAAAACTGGATTTATCGGATATAAAAGAAGGAAAAAACACATTGAATTTACTAAAAGAGAACATCCTGTTGCCTAATGGTGTAAAATTAGAAACCATCAAGCCTGATTTTATAAATGTGGAGACAGATGTTTTGGTGGAAAAGAAGTTAAAGGTATCCGTGAGGCTTGACAATAAATGGTCTGGTATCTATAAAGTAAAATCATGGTTTCCTCAGTCTGTTATTGTAGAAGGTGCAAGGGAATCCCTTCAGGCAAAAGATACCATCGAGACGCAGACTGTTGATGGAAATTTTTTAGGGGATGAGGAAGAGGTCTATGTAGGGGTTGATACAAAGGGTATGATAATAAGGAAGATAAAACCTGAAATCATAAAGGTTATTTTAAAAAGAATTTAATTTTGAGGAGGTTGGGTATGCCTGAGCTAATGGTAAATATAGACCATGTAGCAACGATAAGGGAGGCAAGGGGTACATATTTTCCTGACCCGGTGTATGCTGCAGGTATTGCAGAGATGGCAGGTGCATCAGGGATAATAGTCCATCTTAGAGAAGACAGAAGGCATATTAAGGATAGGGACTTGAAGATTTTAAGAGAGGTTGTAAAAACTAAACTTAATCTTGAGATGGCAGCCACAGATGAGATGGTAAGGATTGCCACAGAGGTCTTGCCTGATATGATTACCCTGGTTCCAGAAAAGAGAGAAGAGCTCACCACAGAAGGTGGACTGGATGTATTTTCTCTTAAGAAAAGGTTAAAAAAGGTGGTGGAAAAGGTAAAGGTTAAAGGTATAAAGGTGAGCATGTTTATAGACCCTCACGAAAAACAGGTGAAGGCCTCAAAGGATATAGGGGCTGACATGATAGAGATTCATACAGGCACTTACTGTGATGCAAAAACTGAAGCAGAGAGGGAAGAGGAGTTCAGAAAAATTGAAAAAGCGGCTAAAGTTGGAAAAGAGTTAGGGTTAGGGGTGAACGCGGGACATGGTCTCCACTATCACAACGTAAGAAGGATTGCTTTGATACCTGAAATAGATGAATTAAGCATCGGACATTCCATTATTGCAAGGGCTGTATTTGTAGGCCTTGATAGGGCCATAAGGGATATGATTGAACTAATTAAAACTTAAAACGGCTCTGGGGGGTTACCCCAGAGCAGTTCATTTACTGTTCAAAAGGAGCATCAGGGTCTTTTGTCCATTCCTCTGTTGAGCCGTCGTATATCTTTACATCTTTATAACCTAACATGTCTGAAAGTATAATTGCCCATGCTGTACATGTTTTACCTGTATCGCAGTATACAATGACCTCTTTTGATTTGTCTGTTCCAATAGCTGATATAGCTGCCTTTTCAAGCTCTTCTTTTGATTTTAATGTTGAATCTTTGTTGAAGGCAAGGGAATTTGGGAGGTTTACAGCACCCTTTATTCGGCCTGCCTTTGCCACAAAATCGAGTTTTTTCTCACCCTTGAAAAATTCTGGCTCTCGAACATCTACAAGAATTGCCTGGCCTAACTTTGACATCACATATTTTTTGTCAACGATCAGGTTTTTGTTTATATCTCCTTTATAGGTTGTTGATTTTGGTTTAACCATATCAGTGGAAACACCCTTTTTCTCTGCCACCCATTTATTGTATCCACCATCGAGCATAGAAACTTTTTTCACTCCAGCATATTTGAGGGTCCATACAACCCTTGTCATGTCGAATTTATCCGGTGGTGTATCCACCTTTCCTACGACAACAACATGGGACCCTACTGTTATGCCTAAAGATCCTATCAAATCGAAGAGGTCATCTGTTGGAGGTAGTTCATTTCTTAAGCCTGCCTTTGAGATAGCCCATGAACCGTAGAATGCATTAACAGAATTGGGTATATGGCCTGCCTTATATTCTTCTACCTTTCTTACATCAACTATGACAAGATCTGAGTTATTTAAGTTTTTTTCAAGCCAGTCTGTTGAAACAAAAGGTTCAAAAGAAAATGAAGAAGCGGCAAAGGAAAAGATTAAAAATAGACTTAAAAAACTGATACGTTTTAAACATTTCAATCTAATCATAAATCTCCTCCAATTATTTTTTTTGTTTAAAAATTACATCAAAATTTGCCTTAGAACCATTTTTTATAAGCAATTCGTTTGTTAGGTAATCCCTCCTTTCTTTATGACATACATCACATGACCGAGTTCTGTCCGTTCTTTTCTTAATCGTATGAGGTGTAGTATCCCAGTAATTTGGTAGCGTGTCATATTTTTCCATCTTTATGTTATAGACCTTGAATGTATCTCTTATAGTGGGAATCAATCTTAAGGTGGTAAAGGTCTTTTTGTCTCTCGGGTTTATACCCAAATAAAAGCCTTGTTTTGACTCTGCCCCTTTACCTGCATGGCAGTTAAAACAGTTTCTGTATTGACCACTTGCATGGCAGGCATAACAGGAGAGTTTTTCTTTATGTATCTTATGGGCAGCCTGCGACCTTTCTGTATCTTCAGTGCCGACTTTATGACAATTTGTGCATTTAGGTCTATTTTTTACCTCTTTCATAGATCTATATAACATACCATCTCCGTGAAGCTGGTCTTTTTTATGACAATCAGTGCACACCATGCCTTTCTGATAATGGATATCTGCAGAACCACTATATTCACCTGTAAATTCTGGATAAACCCTTCCACCATGGCATAAGGCACACGTTCTGCCTTCATCTTTTTTTACAAATTTGTGACCATCAATAAGGCCCAATTTTGTTCCAGCTATGGAAGGGGAACTTACATGACAGCTTCCACATGAGGCATGACAACTCCTGCACGATGTTTCAAAAACATTTTTATCGAATGTTTTAACTTCCTCTGGGGATAGTCTCCCTATAATACCCTCTCTTAAACCATAACAAGTATAATGAAGTGATGTTTTAAATTTCTTTGCAATGCCTTCATGGCAACTTTCACAGGTTTTTATATCCTTGGATGGCCTTGAGATAAGATCTCTATGGGCATCTTCCTTTTTGATAGACCTATTATCACCCTTATGACAAAAGGAGCAACCTTCCAAAAAGTGGGGATCCTCACCTATAATTTTTTTACTAACCACAAAACCTTTGTACATCCGTTCCACCGGAACCGGTGGAGGTGACCCCGCTCAGCCTTCACCCTCTGATACATCGATTTTTACAGGTTTATAAAGGGATTTAATCATATTTTCGTCTGTATGGCATTTTATACATGTATCTTCGCTATAGGATTGTGACAGCATTATGAATAAGGAAAGAAAGGTAATAAAAAATGTTTTTGTTTTTATATGTAAATTTCTAACCATAATATAATATTAAAAATGCCTGGGACGAGAATCGAACTCGAACGGTGCCGAAGCACCGAGGGATTTTAAGTCCCTTGCGTCTACCTATTCCGCCACCCAGGCATCAATATTTTATTTATAATAATAAAAACAATAATTGTCAACAGGAGTATTATTTTTTCAAATAAAGTATTGAATACCTCCCTACCATTTCTCCATAGACATAATAGCAGGATCCAGATACACTACCTATTCTTATGAACTCTCATCTATATATGGGTTTATGTCCATTGCTATATTTAAGGGCATATATTAAGAGGTAAAATAATGGGTGGTATATATATGTGTATACCGCGTGCCTCAAGTGGTTCTTTTAGACTTGACAAATTCGATAATCTTCTTTTCCATTTTTTCAGGGTCTATCATAATAGAAGGGGTAAGAAACATAATACCGTCTTCAATTATACCTGCATAGTCCTTATCTTTATATTGGTCATATGGGATTGCCACAAAAGGGAGGGTAAATCTTCCAAAGTGTTTTTTTGCCTTACTCTCTATACTGAACTTTGTTAAACTCTTTGAACCTCTTATTGCGCTTGTCTTGCATGACACAGTACATATAAAGTTTTTCCACTTAAAGACAATATCTATCTCGGAAAAAAAGCTTTTGTCCTTTTTCGTCTCTGGCCATTCCCATGTAGCGCTCCATATTATGTTATCTGTGAGGTTGCTTTTAATTACATAGGCACAGACAGCCTCCCACCAGATGCCTTCTATTTTATCTTCAAGGAAATCTACTGGAAAGACATATGTTTTACCGTCGAGAATACAATCAAGATAACAGCAATCGCTGAAACTCATGGACATATTTTTAGAAAATACAGGCCTTCCGTTTATGTTTATTCCCAATATATCTTTTTGGTTTTTCTTTTTTGGCCTTATGTTTTTATTGGCAAGACCTTTCATAATATCAAGAAATATTGGAATTTCTGGGATTTCTCTTGATCCTCTATAATAAAGTGCATGACATTTTATAAGATCCTCAACGGATGGTCCTATCACTTCAAAGGATATGGAGGTGTTGACTATATTCTGGATAAGGTCTCCTTTAATGCTATAAAGTAGATACGGCTTACCCATGGTTCTTGCTGCCTGAGCAAGGGCTATACTTTGCGATTTTGTGCCTGGTGTTATGTTTATATCTATTCTTTTTCTATTTTCAGAATGTTTGATGATGTAATCCTTAATATCACTACCGATGTTATCTGTGGGCACTATCGTGATATTTCTATTATTGAAAACCTTCTGAATATTTCTTGCAAGGTATGAGATGCGGGGTGAGTTTTTATCGTAAAACACGTAATTATCTTCACGATTGTG
>JAOAFK010000084.1 GCA_026416315.1 Syntrophorhabdaceae bacterium
AAGGGCCTCCATTTCCACCCCGGTCTGTCCACTTGTTTTTACAGTGGATATCACCTCTATAAAGTGTTTATCATCTTTGAATGTGAAATCCACATCAATATGGGTGATGGAAAGGGGATGACACAGGGGTATGAGCTCATGGGTATTCTTTGCAGCCATAATCCCTGCAATCTTGGCTACAGAAAATATGTCACCCTTTGGTCCATATCCTTCTCTTATGGCATTATAGGTCTTCTCAGACAGCATTACCCTTCCATATGCCCTTGCCATCCTAACGGTTACCTTTTTGTCTGTAATATCCACCATCTGTGCCCTACCCTTTTCATCAAGATGGGTAAACTCCATGGATCCTCCTGAATATCCTTTCGTTTTATCCGCCTACTTCAATGAAAACCATCTTCTCTAAATCTATGTATTTTTTTGCTACATCATTTACATCCCTATCCGTAACCTGTTCTATATATTTATGCCATCTTTTAAAATAATCTGGTCCGAGTCCATATATAGTATCAAGACACATCTCTGTGGCAATATTTATATTGGATTGCATGGTTATCAAATTATTCCCTATCAAACGATTTTTAGCATTTTTAATCTCCTCTGTCGTAAAACCCTTTTCTGCAATCCTTTTTAGCTCCTCTTTTGCAATCCTTTTAACATCTTCTATGTATTTTCCATCGGTTCCTATATATATGCCCATACTGCCTGTTTCATAATCCTGCCTATTAAAAAACGTCAATGCATACGCATATGGATTTTCTTCCCGCAAAATCCTGTGGATCCTGCCACCCATGCCTGATAGAATCGCAGCCATTACCTCAACAGCATATCTATCCCTATCTATTATGCCAGGACCTAAAAACCCGAAGATTAAATGTCTCTGGGCCATTTCTTTTTTAATGCTTAATGATTGTTTTTTATGCATAGCAGGTACTTTTCTTAAATCAACTGGTCCTCCATTAAAATCAGAAAAATATTCTTCAAAAAGGGCTTTTATTACCTTTTCATCTACATCACCGGATATAGCAAGAACCGCGCCTTCAGGCGTAACATATTTTTTATAAAAAAGGCTCAGATCTTCATTGGTTATATTTAAAATATCCTTTTCATTGCCGTCAGGATCTTTAGCATATGGGTGGTTTTGAAAAATTGCCTCTCTAAAACGCATAAAAGTAAAAGATATAGGGTCGTCTTCTTTCTGCCTTATCTCTGAAAGCACCTCATCCTTTACCCTTTTAAGTTCGTCTTCTTTAAAAACAGGGTCTTTTATAAGTTCACTTAAAAGATTTATAACAGTTTTTATATCTTTACTTAAAAATTTACCAGAAAGGCCGAATGTGTTTTTTCCGCTGAAAGGGGTTATGTCCCCTGCAAGAAGATCAATCTCTCTTGCTATGGTGATAGCATCCTTCTTTGAAGTCCCTTTAAGGAGCATTCTCGATAAAATATTAAATATACCATTTTTACCTTCTGGCTCTTCCTTTACACCACCCACAAAACCTATCCTAAATGCAAAGCTTGGAGAATTGGTATTTTTATTCACAATGCATTTCATTTTATTTTTTAATGTGAAAGTATGGGGATTTTTTAGATTTTTTTCCTTATTTGCTGGCCGTAAAATAGCAATCTTTTTTTCTTTTCCTAAAATGTATTTTACTAAAACCCTCTTTATATCTGACTCTTTTACTGAGTCCACTTTTTTCAGATACTTTTCTATAAAATCAGTTTTCCCTGTCAATGTAAAATATTTACCAAGTTGCATGGCCTTTCCCTGGGCAGTCTCCTGTGCATAAATAAAGGAAGAGTTCAGTATGTTTTTTGCCTTTATTAGCTCCCATGGATGCACACCTTCACTTTTCAACCTGTAGCATTCTTGTTCAATTTCTTTTACTATATCGTTGTAGTCACCCTTTGAAAAGGTAGAATATATCAGAAAAATACCGTCATATTTTGGTGCAAATAAATCAACACCTATACCCGTTACAATACCCTTCTTATATTTTAATTGCTCCTGTAATCTTGAACTATCACCTGAACCCAATATTACAGATAGTACATCAAGGGCAGGAATATCTTCATGTGTAATATCTGGTACTCTAAATGATACAGCCAAATAATTTTCTTTAACATCCCTTTCTATTATGCTCTCAGATCTCTCTTGTTTTTTTATTGTAATTGTTGAATCTTTTTTATCTTCATATGTTTCAGGCTTTTTTGAAAAATATTTTTTTATAAGATGTTCTGCTTCTTTTTTTTG
>JAOAFK010000104.1 GCA_026416315.1 Syntrophorhabdaceae bacterium
GAAATGTTAGGGAACTTAAGAATTGTTTAGAAGCAGCATTTAATTTTTGTAAAAATAATGAGTATATAACGTTGAAAGATGTCATTGAACTTATAGATTTTGCAGACACAACTTCTCAAATAGAAAAAAAAGAAAAATCAATGATGGGTAAAATAGACGAAATTTTAGAAAATGTTTTTATAGAGGCTTTAAAAAACAATAATTATAATAAAAAAGCTGCCGCACTTTCTTTGGGGATACCTTTAAGCACATTTTATAGAAAAATAAAACAACTTAAAATTTAACCTATCTATTTTAAATTTCTCAAAATGATGATATTTTTTCTCAATTTGAGATAAAATTCTATTATAAATATAATTTATTTTTAATAATCTCTTTAAATTTAAAATTAATTTCTTCAAACATTTTTGGCATATATTTTGCTTAATTATTAAAAACATAAAAAATAATGGAGGTTTTATGAAAAAATTATTACGTATTAACCTTACAACAAAAACCTTTAGATATGAAGATTTACCTCAAGATTACATTAAACTCGGTGGAAGGGGGTTATCATCAAAGATCGTATTTAATGAAGTGCCAGCCAAGGCAGACCCACTGGGTGAAGAGAACAAACTCGTATTTGCTCCAGGTATCCTAACAGGCACCATAGTACCAAATAACGGCAGGATATCCATAGGTGCAAAAAGCCCCCTTACAGGTACCATCAAAGAGGCAAATGCAGGTGGTTCAGCAGCCCAGAAACTCTCAAGGCTTGGCATTGCCGCTGTAATAGTAGAAGGTAAATCCTCCTCACTGACTGCAATTAAAATAGACAAGAATGGGGTAAGTTTTATAGATGCAAATAGATTGAAATCCATGGGCAATTACGCACTAATAGATAAATTAAAGAATGAGCATGGAAATAACATTTCTATAATGAGTATCGGCCCTGCAGGAGAGATGCTCCTTAAGGCTGCAAATATTTCAGTTACATCACCTGATTTTAAAATAAGGGCCGCTGCGAGAGGTGGTTTAGGTGCTGTTATGGGTTCAAAAAACCTAAAGGCCATAATTGTAGATGATTTAGATGCCAATGAAGTAGATGTAAAAGACCCGACAACACTAAAAGATGCTGTGGCAGAATTGACTAAGGGCATCCTCTCCCATCCCCTTATCGAAGGTCTCAAAACATTTGGAACCCCCATCCTTGTTATGATGATAAATACTGCCAATGCCCTTCCCACAAAGAATTACTCTTTAGGCCAGTTTGCTCATGCAGAAAATATATCAGGTGAACACTTAGTTGAGTTAATAAATAAAAGGCCTGAAAGCGCCCAGGTACACAGATGCATGAACGGATGCATCATTGGATGTTCAAATATTCTATCAGATGAAAAGGGAAATGAAATCGTATCAGGTCTGGAATATGAAACATTGGGTATGGTGGGGTCTAACTGCATGATAGGTAACCTCGATGATGTTGCCCGTATAAATAGACTTTGTAATGACCTTGGATTGGATACAATGGAGATGGGTGCTGCCATTGCTGTGGCCATGGAGGCAGGGGTGATCAAATGGGGTGATGGAAAGGCTGTATATGAGCTTATTGAAAGCATTAAAGATAACTCAGAAAAGGGAAAGATCATAGCAAACGGATGTGTAAATACAGGCAAGGCATTTGGTGTTTCAAGAATCCCCCATGTAAAGGGTCAATCCCTTGCGGCATATGACCCAAGGGTATTAAAAGGCACAGGTGTTACATATGCCACATCCACCATGGGCGCAGACCATACTTGTGGGAATGCCCTTCCAAGCCCTGCAAACCCTGAATATAACCCCCTATCCCCAACAGGACAGGGTCCTGTTTCATCTTTTTTGCAAAGATATTTTGCTGCCATAGACAGCCTCGGCCTCTGTCTTTTTGCATCTTTGCCACTCCTTGACATACCAGATTTACAGAAAAAACTCATGGAATGTGTATCTGCTATTACAGGTGAGGGTTATAATGAAAATTATCTTATAGAATTAGGCACAGAGGTACTCAAAACAGAGAAAAGATTCAATGAAATGGCAGGTTTTACATCAAAAGACGATAGATTGCCTGAATTCTTCTCAAAAGAGGCGCTACCTGGTCCTAATACTGTTTTTGATGTACCTGAAGAGGAGATTGATGGGGTATTAAAGTTTTAAAACTCGAGGAGGTTTATACAGATCTAACGTCTTAACCTTTTTAAGGCAAGGTCAAATGTGTAGTCATACAGGTGCATGCCCTTGCTTATAGCAGTGATTGTACCATCTTCAATACCTATTTCATGACACATATATTCCTTTAAAAGCTGGATTGCCGCAAGATTTGACGGAAAACCTGCCCACAGATCCCAGCTTCTGAAATATAGAACAAAATGGAGTTTACCATCCATGACCCTTGTATCAATGAGTCTTAAGCATGGCGGGTCTTCAAGAATAATATCCTGGGGCATGCCTATCTCCATGATGGCCTGATTTGTGCCGTATTTACCTTGCCTATAGATATTTATAACCTCCATTACAGGGTTTACACCCACTGGCAGTTCTTTCCCTTCTATGATGACCTTGGGGTTTGTAAGCCTTTCTCCATAGGTATATAATTCATTGTCTTCTTTTTTATCAGTCATAAGATATTGAAGATATTCCTCCACATATTCCATGCTTGTGGGCGCTGGAACACCCAACTCTTGAGGTATATCGGGAATAAGGGGTCTTGTGTTGGGGTATTTTATATGCACCATTATGAGATCAAATTCCCTTCTTTTATGACCCTCGAATGACCCTTTTTCTATGACATATTCGTGCACGCCTTCTGAATCATCGAACATTCTATAGATACATTGAAACCACGCATCAGGGATGTCCCTTGCCTCGATATAGACAGGTTTCATCAAACCTCCGGGTTTAATTTTTTAGTTTAGTTTATCAAAAAAATTGAAAAACAGCACTAAAAAGTATTAGATTATCCATGTAAGGAGGTTTTATGTTTGTCAAGCAGATGGAAGTTGGAAGCTTTGCTATTTTTGCCTATATTGTTGGTTGCAAGACCACAAAAGAAGCCCTTGTTATAGACCCCGCTGCGGAGTGTGAGAGAATTTTAAGGGAGGCGGAAGAGCGGGGGTACAGGATAAAATATATTGTAAATACCCATTCCCATGTAGACCATATAATGGGGAACAGAAGGATGAAAGAATTAACAGGGGCAGAAATCATAATCCATGAAAACGAGGCCTATAGCCTTATAAACCAGTCCCCATATATGCTTAGTATGTTTGGCGGTGATCCATCACCTCCGGCTGATATAACGGTGCGTGATGGAGATTACATAACCATTGGAAACACATCTCTTAAAGTAATCCACACACCTGGACATTCTCCAGGAAGTATATCTTTATATCATAATGGCATTGTTTTTACAGGGGATACACTGTTTGTGGGAGGTGTAGGCAGAACTGACCTTGCAGGTGGTTCATGGGAAACCCTCGTTGCCTCTATTCACAGAAAACTTTTTAAACTGCCAGATGAAACAATTGTGGCTCCAGGTCATAATTATGGTGATTCCCCAAGAAGCACCATAGGAAGGGAGAAGGTGTACAATCCATATGTGGGTCAAAGGGCGGGTTATTAAAGGCATTTTTTTATCTATTATTATGGCAGTTTTTATTACTGCCTGTCAGACAGTGCCGGTGGCCGTAAAGAAAAAAGAGCCTAAAATTGCCCTTGTATTGAGCGGTGGTTCTGCCAAGGGTTTTGCCCATGTAGGTGTCATAAGGATCCTTGAGCAGGAAAAGATACCTATTCATATGATTATAGGCACAAGCGTGGGCAGTCTCATAGGCGGTCTATATGCGGCAAATCCAGACAGTTTTCAACTTGAATACATTGCCTTCAAGGTGGAAAAAAATGACATCCTTGACATGCTCGCCATACCGAAGATGGGCCTTGGACAGGGTTCCAGGCTTGAAGAATTTGTTGAAAAAAATGTAAAGATTAAACGGGTGGAAGAGACAAAGATACCTTTTTATCCCATCGCAACAGATCTAAACACAGGGGAGACAGTAATACTTGAAAAAGGCCCCCTTGCAAAGGCCATAAGGGCATCTGCCTCCATTCCAGGGATATTCACACCTGTTACTTTTGACAACAGGATGCTTGTGGATGGCGGTGTGTCTAACAATATTGCCTGTGATGTGGCAAAAAATATAAAGGGTGCGGACATTGTGATAGCGGTGAATCTTTTAAAGAACATAAGTAATTACGATATAAAATCTGTTGTGGATGTCATAGGCCAGTCCATAAATATAATGATGCACGCCACAAATAAACCAAAGCTTGCGTATGCAGATGTGGTTATAGAACCAGATACAAAGGGTGTTGCCCTGTTTGATTTTACAAAGAAGAAAGAACTTATGGAGGCAGGTATAAAGGCAACAAGGGAGGCGATACCTAAAATAAAGGAACTCATCAGTAGATATCAGCAATAAAAATGCCTATAACATGCTATTTTTTATAAAGAAACTCATTACATTCCTAATTATCCCACCAGGTATAATAATCGTTCTTTTATTTGTGTCGGCCTTTTTCATAAAAAAAAGGTGGAAAATCGTAAATATCGCCCTTGCAGGAATTATCTATTTAATAAGCATAGAACCCGTAAAGGATATGTTCATTATTCCCCTTGAGGACGCATACAATATTCCATCCATAGAGAGTATAAAAACCTGCGATGCCTATGTGGTTTTGGGAGGTGGTTTAAACGAGAATGCCCCTGATTTAGTAGGAGAAGGTCAACTAACCTCTGAATCCTTGCCAAGGGTGATAGATGCTTATAGATTGTACAGAATGGAGAGAAAACCCATAATACTGTCCGGTGGAAGGGTATATGGAAAAAAGCCAGAGGCAGAAGTGGCAAAGAGATTTCTCATTTCTTTAGGTGTCAGCGAAAAAGACATTATTACAGAGGAAAACAGTAAAGATACCTATGAAAATGCCCAGTTAGTAAAGGAAATTTTGTCAAAAAAAGGGCTTAAAAGGATAGTTCTTATTACAAGTGCATTTCATATGAAAAGATCAGAGCAGCTTTTCAAAAAACACTTTTCATTTGTCCTTCCCTATCCAACGGGTTACAGGACTTCACGGAGTGACTATACTATCATGAGTTATATGCCCCATGGAGAGAACATTGCCTTTGTTGCCTATTCAGTAAAAGAGTATCTCGGGATTTTGTTTTACAGGTTAAAATCATAAACATTCAATCATTGCAAAATTATCAGCCCATGCAATTAATCTTGATTTTCATGAAAAAGACATGTAAAATTCACAGAATTTTATCGTTTTGAACCTGGAAAGGAGATATCATGAAAAAGTATGAGCCGAATATAATAAGAAATGTGGGGATATTTTCTCATGGAGGTGAAGGTAAAACATCCATTGTGGAGGCT
>JAOAFK010000113.1 GCA_026416315.1 Syntrophorhabdaceae bacterium
GAAGAGACATTGAGGGATGAAACGGTAAATGAAATCCAGGAAAAAATAATAAAAGAATTAACCAAAATAGATGGTATTTCATTGAGGGTTTAAGGAGGAGAAGATGACAAAAATAGAGATTGTAGCAAATCTGTATGAGAAACTTGGTTATTCAAAGAGAGATTGTGCCAACATAGTGGATACCTTTTTCCAGATCATCAAAGATACCCTTGCAAAGGATGAAAATGTAAAGATATCGGGTTTTGGCAATTTCATTATCAAGACAAAAAAGGAAAGAAGGGGCAGGAATCCACAGACTGGGGAAGAGATAAAGATTTCTGAGAGAAAGGTGTTAAATTTCAGGTTGAGTCAGGTATTTAAAGAGGAAATAAACAGTAAAAAATAAAAAATGGCCCAGGATGTCCCTGATAGGGTATTTTACAGGATAAAAGAGGTATGCAACCTTACAGGTTTAAAACCTCATGTCCTGAGATACTGGGAACAGGAATTTAAAGATATAAAACCTATAAAAAGCCCTAAGGGCCAGAGGTTGTATAAGCGAAAGGACCTTGATACCATAATTATTATAAAAAAACTGTTGTATGAAAAAAAATATACAATAGATGGTGCAAAAAAATTTTTATCAGACAAGAAACGCATTATAGATGAGATCAGGGAAGATTTAATGGAAATTGTGAGGTTGCTCCAAGATTAGCTATCACCTCTTTTGGTTCATGTCTTTTTTTGAATTCACCATCTATTGTGAATTCTGGAAAGGGCTTTGGCACAAAAGAAAGAATAAAAATAATTAAGATTACAAACGCAAGTATTTTTCTTTTCTTATCAAGCTCTGTCAGATTATCCAGTGGCATGGGGTGTTTGAGCCCGAATATTATTAAAAGTACAATAAGGGCAAGCCAGCCCTGACTGAAGAACAGGGCATAGATGCCAAGACCCAATAAAACAGACACGTATATCTTTTTACTGTCTCTTCCAAAAAGGGCATATACAATATGACCGCCATCAAGTTGTCCAACAGGAAGAAGATTTAAGGCAGTGACAAACACACCAACCCATCCTGCAAAGGCAAAGGGATGCAATATCAAATCATAGCCTTCAGGGATTTCACCAATCATAATGGCTTGAAATAATTTAAAGATCAAAGGATCCCCGAGTTGTAAAAAACCATGTCCAGTAGGTACAGGAGCAAGGGTAGAAAGCCTTATGCCAATATATATAAAGGGGAGGGATATAATAAAGCCTGAAAGAGGCCCTGCAACACCTATATCAAAGAGTGCCCTTTTGTTTATAATCACCCCTTTCATCTTTATAACAGCACCTAATGTACCAAAAGGAGAGAGGGGAAAAGGTATAAAATATGGAAGTGTAGCAGGTATACCATAGAATCTGCTCGCAAGATAATGACCCATTTCATGGGAAAACAATATCGTCATTATGGAAAAACTGTATAGAAAACCACCAGCAAGATATGTGGATGCAAATGTGAGGAGAAAAAGGATTATGTGTATCATATGATCTCTAATAGTCCGCTTTCCAATTTTAATCTCTTATCATAAACTGAATCTTTTTTTAGCCCAAGATCTATCTTTGCAAGCCCGTTGAATAAATTAAAAAGGTCCTCTTTTTTAAACTGTCTGCTCACTGCGAATAATCTGTAAGCATAATAACTATTTTGAAAGGGAAGATAATGTCTTTTTTCACTTGGTTTTATCTCAAGGGTATCTTTCCATCTATTAAAAAACGCTTTGAAATCATTATATTTTTCATATTGTGCCGCCTTTTTCTCTATTTCTTTTGCATGTATTAAATGCCTTGTCTGTCTTACTATAAAGCTATGGATAATCAAAATGGCAGTGTCCATAGGGGTGTTCATAGTATTTATAAGGTTGTCTATAATCTGGAGTACTTTCTTCTTGTCTCTTTTTGAAAATGCATCAAAGAGTGCTATGAGATTGTCCTGATGCGTTTCTGAAGTCACAGCACGCACATCCTTTGAATCTATTCTCTTCTTATCGCCTATATAATTTATAAGCTTTATCAATTCAGATTCTAATACAGACTCGTCTCTGATCTTTTCTTTAAATATCTCAAAGGCATTATGGGTCATCTGTTTATTGTATTTTTTAAGTATGGCTGTAACTTTATTTTTTATTCTTTCCTCCATGTCTTTTTCTATAACAACGATGTCTGCATCAATCTGGAGTTCCTCGGGCCTTTCATGTGTAATGAAGTAGATGATAATAAATGCCCTGCCCTTTAATGCCTCAAGGTGATCTTTTATCTCTCTCAAAGTCCTTTCTTTAGGGTCGACAATGGTGATAACGAGATTCTCTTCGAAGAAAAGACTTGATGCCCTTTTTATTAACTCTGCCTTTACATCTACATCTTCTTCAGAAAGGATTATATTTTTTGGCTTATCATAGAATCTCTTTGAAATCTCATTGATATCCTCGTATATGGTCTCTCTGTCACCTAATGCTATCAAAATATGTTTCATTTTTTAAGATTACTACACAGCAGGTATATTTTTCAACAGACAGGTGTTATTTCAAAATGATAATGTCCTATCCATGCAATTTAGAAATGTCCTATCCACAGATGCTATACTGCTTCTTTGTTCATTTAAGGAGGAAGCATTATGGCAGGAAAGGACACTATCATCACAATGAAAAAGAGAGATC
>JAOAFK010000161.1 GCA_026416315.1 Syntrophorhabdaceae bacterium
TCAAAGGGATGTGAGGTATCGTGGTGTTTTATCCAGTATCTCACATAAGGGATATGAAAAAATTCATTAACAACCTTATCCACCGCCTTTTCAATATGGGTCTTGATATCTTTTTCTCTGTAAGTGTTTAAAAGATAATCAAACATCCTCCATGAAGGTCTTATATCTCCTATGGACTTTAATTCATCTTTTAGCTGAGGAAACTCCTGTTTTATCTCATATGGGAGCTTAACAAAAAGCTCTGTGGTATTTACATCCCCTATGGGTACACCCTGAGGTTCATAGTTATATTCATCATATTCATGTCCATGCTTTATGGTGACACCATAATCTTCATTTACATATCCATCTTTTTTTAAAAGAATATTGCCTATTTTATCCCATAGTATATCTTTCAAATCATCAAAGATGTCGAGCATCCTGTCGTGGTTGCCCAACATAATGACCCATTGTATGGGAATGGGTGAAAAAAACTTATCTGCCAGTTTTAATGTTTCAAAACTTTCTGAATTCGCCTCTAAAATTTTTTCTAAAATAATCTTTATATGCATATGCTTTTTATTTTCATATCCTTCTTCCATGCCCCATGGTCTTTCATTTTGATGAACTGTCATCCAGTATTCTGTCCTTAACAGGTCAAAAGTATCACCTGCAAATACAATAATTATTTCCTGTGTATTTTCACGAACACTCCGTTTTATGAAATTGAAAAAGTGTTTAAACGCCCTTGGGGACAGGTTGTTTGTGGCAGTCCCATCGCTTAGATGGAGGTCACTTATAACAACAAGCATGTTATTTTCTAACACGATTTTTTCTTTAAAACCATATTTTTCTTGTATTGTTAAGGAAATAGAAAATGTTAAGAAAAATTCTATAAAATTTTTTTCCGTTTGGCTGTTCATTCTGATGCACGTATACAATTTTTTAAAAAAAACTCTTTATTTTAAGCCTTAATACATGAAATAGTTCATATTTTCTTGACAAATGAATTAAGAAAATATACTTTGAAAAGACAAACCAAAAAATCCAAAGAGCAGGGGGTATGAATGTTAAAAGAATCAATAAAAAATGAGCTTGAGAGGATTTTAGGCAAGGAAAATGTATTAACCTCGCCCGAGGCGCTAAAAGCCTATTCGTATGATGGCACCACAAGCTGGATACGTGAACCTGATGTAGTTGTATTCCCCACAACTGCCCAGCAGGTTTCAGAGATTATGAAATTAGCAAACAAGGAAAAGATACCGGTCACACCAAGGGGCGGGGGCACAAATGTAAGTGGAGGTTCTGTGCCGTGGTTAGGTGGCATTGTTCTATGTACAACCAAAATGAATAAAATACTAAAAATTGACAAAGAAAACTTAACTGCCACAGTTGAGCCAGGGGTTGTTTTGCAGGATTTAAATATTGCCCTTGCAAAGGAAGGACTTTTTTTTCCGCCGGATCCCCAGAGCTTTTTAGGTGCCACAATGGGCGGTATTATAGCGGAGAATGCGGGTGGACCGGCGTGTGTAAAGTACGGGGTTACAAAACAGTATGTACTTGGTCTTGAGGTAGTACTACCCACAGGAGAAATTGTGAATCTTGGCGGAAGAACCATTAAAAACGTTGTTGGTTATGACCTTTTACATCTGTTTATAAGCTCTGAAGGAACCCTCGGTGTAATTACAAGGGCAGAATTAAAACTAAATCCCCTGCCGCCAGCAAAAAAGACCACCATGGCTGTATATGCTGATGTGGCAATGGCTGGTGAGAGTGTGTTCAGGGTGCTTGAGAACGGCGTAATACCTGATAAGATTGAGCTCCTTGACAACTGGGTTATAAACCGTATAGAAGAGATGATGCCCATGGGATTGCCAAAGGATGCTGATGCAGTGCTTTTATTCGAATGCGATGGAATACCTGAAGCGGTGGAAAAAGAGACAGAGAAGATAGTAGACATAGTTAAAAAATACGGTGCTGTGGATGTTAGGATTGCTAAGGATATGGATGAGGCGAATAAATACTGGCTTGCAAGGAGGGCTGGCTTTGCAGCGGTATTTGGTAAGGCTAAAACGGTCCTTGCAGAGGATGTTACAGTCCCAAGGGGAAAAATCCCTGACCTTATAAGAAAATGTAAAGAGGTGGCAAAAAAATATAATGTTGAAATTGTTGTCCTCGGTCATGCAGGTGATGGTAATCTCCACCCCTCTGTTCTCACAGACATAAACAATCAAGATCACTATAACAGGTCGGTTAAGGCAATGGATGAAATCATAGAGGAGGCTGTGAATTTAGGTGGGGTTTTATCAGGTGAGCATGGGATAGGGCTGGAGAAGCAGAGATTTTTAAAGAGACAGCTCGACCCTGTGGTGATTGATATGATGAAAAAGATAAAGGCGCTTTTTGATCCCAATAACATCATGAACCCAGGCAAGATTTGGGAATAGTCAAAAAGGAGCTTGCACTATGGAAGAGTTAAAAGAGCTTAAAAAAATAGAACAATTTGCCGACCAGTGTATGAAGTGCGGTTTT
>JAOAFK010000217.1 GCA_026416315.1 Syntrophorhabdaceae bacterium
GGAAGAAAGCTTACAATGGAGAAAAATATAACGAGATATTTAAAAATTCTGTCTTTTATTATTCTTGTTTTTAATGATGTTTCTTTTTTATTGATTATATGTTCGCCAATTATCAATGATGAAGGAAAGGGTATTATCTTATGCATATCTGAATCTTCAATTTTTTCTATCGCGTCCATTATGTTACCTCCTTTGATGCCTCGAGACCTATCTTTTTGATTATATATGTTCCTAATAGATTTACAAAAGTGGTAACGAGAAAAAGGACAAGACCTATGTATATGAGAGATGAGGCAGTGATACCTGTAGCCTCAGCAAATTCATTGGCTATAACACTTGCCATGGTATTGGCAGGGCTGAATATGCTTTTAGGCAGAAAGTTGCTATTTCCTATGAGCATGGTGACTGCCATAGTTTCACCTATGGCACGACCGAATGCAAGGAGGATCCCTGCCAATATCCCTGATCTCGCATAGGGAATGATTATATTTTTTATTACCTCAAATCTTGTGGCGCCTAAAGAATACGCAGCCTCTTTTAAATCTGCTGGTATAAGGGATATAACCTCCCTACCAATTGAGGCAGAAAATGGTATGATCATGATGGCAAGAATCAAAGATGCAGTGAATATCCCCACGCCGTAAGGGGGAGTGCCCAGTGCCTGCTGTAGGTATCTCGTCAAAGGCATAAGGAGAAATAAACCCCATAGTCCGTAAATTACCGATGGGATACCGGCAAGTACCTCTGTGGAACTCCTTAAAAAATTAGAAAAAACTCCATCTCTGAAATATTCACCGAGAAAAATGGATATGGCAAGGGAAAATGGAATGGAGATAAACAGGGCAATAATGGATGTCATCAGAGTACCATATAAAAAGGGCAGGGCACCGAATTTTTCAAGGGATGGATCCCAGTCTTTGTTTATAAAGAATTTTAAGCCGAATGTTTTAATGGAAGGGATCGAGGCTATCGTAAGTGTTAAGAATATGGCTAAAAGAAGCACAATTATCGATAGCCCCGATACCAATATGATTCTTGTAAATCTTTTTTCTGATCTATCTATTTTTGTCATTACAGTGCTATTTCAAGATGGGTTTTCCATCATAGGTCATGCTTTTTATGATCTTCTGCGCAATGGTGGATGCCTCTTTTGGAAGGGGTGAATACTGAAGGGGCTCCACATATTTCTGTCCATCTGTGACCATCCACATAAGGAGCTTTGCAAGGGATTCTGCCCGTTTTTTTGACCTTCCTCCATAATTCTGTTCTTTATAGAAAATAAGCCATGTAAAACCGCTTATGGGATAACCATCTTTTGCACTGGTATCTGTAAGGGATACATTTGTATCATCAGGGATTTTTACTTTCGCTGCATTACTTACCGTTTTGGGAGTGGGCTCAATAAAGACTCCAGATCTGTTTTTAATAGAGGCAAAGGGCATCTGGTTTTGAAGGGCATATAGCAATTCTACATAGCCCACAGCACCTGGTGTCTGTTTTATGTAGCCGGCTACACCTGGATTTCCTTTCTGTCCGATAAAACCTTCAGGCCAGTTTAAGGATTTACCTACACCCATCTTTTCCTTCCATTCACTGCTTACCTTTGTGAGATACTCGCTGAATATATGTGTAGTTCCGCTTCCATCTGCCCTTCTAACAACAGTAATGGCGAGGTCAGGAAGTTTTACTTCTTTATTGATTTCTTGAATTTTTGGGTCATTCCATTTTTTTATTTTTCCAAGAAATATATCCGCAACCACTTCGGGGGTTAATTTCAATTTTGGATTTCCCGGTAGATTGTATGTAACCACTACTGCTCCAAGGCAAGTAGGTATATGCAATACTGGAGCACCAGCTTCCTGTAATTCCTTTTCTGTCATGAATGCATCTGTACCACCGAAATCAACGGTCTTTTTAACAAGCTGATTTATTCCTCCACCTGAACCTATACCCTGATAATTAATCTTTATTTTATGCTGCTGGAAATATACATCGAACATCTTTGAATAAAGGGGCTGTGGAAATGTCGCACCAGCTCCTATGAGTTCACCTTCTGCTGCATGGACATTTGAAAAACATAATCCCATTGCCAATACGCACATTAAAAAAACAAGACTTTTTACCCATTTAAACATACACTACCTCCACAAAATTGGATATGTTACATTTGATATGATTTTAGAACTTTTCTGTTAGGATAAAATTAATTTTCTGTTAATTTTTGGTTAATTTTTAGCTTTTGATGGGTAATTTTATGATAAATTTTGTGCCTTTACCTAAAACACTCTGAACATCAATTGTTCCATTATGGAGTAAAACTATATGCTTTACAATGGAAAGCCCTAAACCTGTGCCTCCCAATTTTTTTGAACGGGATTTGTCCACAGTATAGAATCTTTCAAAGATACGGGGTATTGCGTTTTCAGGAATGCCTATCCCTGTATCCTCAACAGTGATTACAGAGTTTAAATCATCCTGGGCCACAGAAACTGTTATCTTCCCTTTTTCTGTGTATTTTACAGCATTATCTATGAGATTGATAAGCATCTGCTCAAGCTTGAACGCATCTGCCATGATGGGTTTTATATCTCTCTGAATATCCAATATTATATCAAGACCCTTTTCTTTAACCTTTGGCTCGAATATTCTCACTATATTCTCTGTTAGACTAACAAGGTTTATTTCTTCTAACTCAAGTTTTATACCATCCCTTTCAAGTTCACTTAAGGTCAGTAAGTCATTCACTATATTCATAAGCCTGTTTGTGTGTCTTTTTATTGCCTCAAGGTAATATAGATTTTTAATATTTTCCTCTTCCTCAAGGGTCTCGAGAAAACCCTTGATGGCAGTTAAAGGTGTTCTTAATTCGTGGGATATATTGGCAATAAACTCCTTTTTAATGGTTTCCAATTGTTTAAATTTTGTAATATCGTACAGAATCAAAACTATCTCTTCTGTCTGGGCAAGAAAATTAAAACTGCAGATGTAGTATCTATCTCTAATTCTAATTTCAGCTATCTTATGTCTCTTCTCTGTCCTTACCTTTTTTATAAGGTCATCGAGTTCAGGGGATCTTAGATATTCCCAGAAATGGCCGCCTTTTGTTTCTATTGTATCAACGATCTTTTTAAAACTCTCATTGCATAATTTTACAGTGCCATCTTTTCTCACCACAAACAGAGGTTCTTCAATGGATGATATGATGGTATTGAATTCTTCCTTTTGATGAGCCAGATTCAAAAAGAGCTTATCCATTTTTATGGCCATATCGTTGAATGTATCTGCCAGATCTTTAAGTTCATCATTGGTCTTTAAAAAGACCTGTACATTAAAATTCCCTTGGGAGATCTGTCTTGTTGCCGATACAAGTTCCTCAACAGGTCTTGATATGCCCTTTGAGATAAAAAAGCTTATTATGAATGAAATGGTGGCGAGAATAAGGGCAAGCCATAATATTTTAACTTTCAGTTCATTAAGGAGCGCCTCAATATCCTTTAAAAGGGTGCTGACCCTTAATACAGCTAAAATCTGTGAATCTAAAATTATGGGAACGGCTACATAGAGCATCTTTTCTTCAACGGTTATGCTAAAACGGATAGAAGTTCCTATCCTGCCAGAGATGGCATCTATAAATTCTGGTCGCATCTTATGGTTTTCCATGGTTTTGGGGTCCTTTTCAGAATCTGCGAGAACCGTTCCATCTCTATCAATAACCGTGATGCGTGCATTCGCAATTTGTTTTAAAGATTTTACAAAATAATCAATTTCTTTTATTTTTTTATTTTTAAAAAGATCGACAATTTCTGGTCGAATCAAATGGGTTATATTTTTTAAATTATCTGTGAATGTTGAGATATAGTGCTTTTTTATGGAATTGAATGCAATGAAGGGCAAGGATAGCCCCAAAAGAAATATAATGATTATAAACCCCCCCATGATTTTAGAAAAGATGTTTATTCTCATTCCTCTATCTTGTAACCCATGCCCCTTATATTCTTTATAAACCTTGCACCCTCTCCGAGTTTTTCCCTCAAGTGTTTTATATGGACATCCACTGTCCTGTCTATGACTATCTTTTCATTACCCCAAAGGTGTTCAAGGATTGATTCCCTTGAAAACACAAAGCCTTTTTTTGATGCAAGGAGATTTAGTATCTTGAATTCTGTAGATGTTAAATCTATCTTTTTATTGTTTACCATGACCTCAAGTTTTTCTGTGTCAATAAAGATTGTCTCTCCTATGTTTATATGGATAGGTTCATCTGTTTTTGTACCGAGTCTTCTTAGAACTGCCTTTACCCTTGCCACAAGTTCTTTTGGAGAAAACGGTTTTGTGACATAGTCATCGGCACCTAATTCGAGTCCAAGGATTTTTTCAGTTTCTTCTGCCTTTGCTGTGAGCATTATGATAGGGATGGTTGTATATCTTTTCTGGCTCTTTAATGCCTTGCACACCTCAAATCCATCCATATCAGGGAGCATCAAATCGAGTATTATTAAGTCAGGCTGCCTTGTCTTTAAGAATCTAAAAAATGATTCAGCATTTTCAAAGCCTTCCACCTGAAAATTTGCCTTTTTAAGGTTTATGGATACAAGCTCTACAATGTCAGGTTCATCTTCTATGATGGCTATCAGTTTATTCATTTGTCTCCTTCTCAAAAATTTTTTATAGAAGTTAGTTTTAAATGATTTTATACTAAATTCAATAAAAATTTTTATATTACAGAAAAAAAATGTTACATAGCCTTTAATGATTGAGCTTTCCGCATAAAAATACTGTTATGACCATATTGACAATATCAATCTGCCTTGTTATTATTCACATTATTTAAAAAAAGGGGGGTTAACATGAAACATAAGAGAATCTCAATTGTTTTTCTTGTTTTTTTCTCCATATCTTTAATGACATTTCAATTATCCAACCTGAATGCCCAGGATTTTGCTATAATGCTTGCTGACAGTTTCTTAAAAAAGACACCGGTTACTGAATATGATACCTCCATGACAATGGATGAGGCACTGAAGGTGCAGAAAAGATTTGTTGATATTATTTCTAAAGAATTTGGCCCTCCTGTAGGCTATAAGGCAGGTCTTACAAATCCTAATGTTCAGAAGGTATTCGGCGTGTCCCATCCTGTTAGGGGGACATTACTTGAGAAGATGTTTTTAAAAAATAATGCAGAGATTGAGGCAAAATTCGGGATAAGATCCATGTTTGAGGGTGATTTACTTGTAAGGGTTGGCAATGATGCCATCAATGATGCAACGACCCCTGAAGAGGCATTGAAAAACCTCGAGGCAGTTATACCTTTCATTGAATTACCCGATCTTGTATATGACCCG
>JAOAFK010000006.1 GCA_026416315.1 Syntrophorhabdaceae bacterium
AAGGCCGATGAGAAATGCGTTGAAAAATCCTCTTTCAGGAGTTTTTCCTTCTTTGCATTCATTACCCCGGAATTGCCTGCGCCTGAAGCAAGGATGTCGAGAACCATCTTTTTATCCACGCCCACTGCCTCGCCCAATACCACAGCCTCTGATATAACGGCCATAAATGTCCCGAGGATTAGGTTATTTACAAGCTTCATCTTTGTGGCAAGGGTTTCCTTTTCAAGATAAAAAATGGTCTTTCCCAATTTTTCTAAAAAAGGCAGTGCCCTTTCATATGAAACCTTATCCCCGCTTACAAGGATAACAAGATTTCCCTGTGATGCAGGTATGACACTGCCCAAAACAGGGGATTCAAGATAAGAACCACCTTTTTCCTTCACAAGCCTGTGGAATTCCAATACATCTTCATAGTGGTTTGTTGTTGTATCAACAACAATCTTTCCCTTGATATCAGCAGTTAAAATGCCATTTTCACCACATAATACGGAATGCACAGCATTACTGTCAAAAAGGTTTAAAAAGATCATATCCGTTTTTTCTGTTAGCTGCCGGGCAGACTCTGCCACTTCAACCCCGAGGTCAAGGGCCTTTTTAATTGTCCTGTTCCATACTATAACATCCACACCTTCAGAAAAAAGTCTTTTCACCATAGTTTTACCAAGATAACCCAGTCCAATAAAACCTATCTTCATAGATACCCCTTTCATGTTTTTTATCTTCTATTTTACACAGTCATACGAATTCTTCAAGGAAAATTAATCAATGTATTGATTTGGGTGTTTTCAAAATTTATGATTAAATTTTTTTGTTGACATATAACGATTTATAATTCTATATTGAACATAAGTTCACATGAACAGACGTTCAGCACTTAAATCAAAGGAAAATATAAAAAAGGCAGCATTAGAGGCCTTTTCAAAATATGGTTATAACGGTGCCTCCATGAGGATGATTGCCCATGAGGCAGGTATAAGCGTGGGCGGATTATATCTGTATTTCAAAAATAAAGAAGAGTTATGCCTTTTTTTGATAAAAGAAAAACTCAACGAGTTTTCGAAAAATGCACAGATTATTTTTGAAAACGTTGAAGACCCCATTGAGGCCATATCCCGCTATATTAATATGAGCATTGAATATGCAAAGAGACATAGAGAGTTTATAATTACTCAGACAAGAGACCAAGGTTTTACCTTTGGTATGGACATAAAAAGGGAATTTTTTGAAGATCAAAAAAAATTAATTAAAAATATAATCCAGCAAGGGATTGATAAAGGTTTATTCAGACCGTTAGATGCCTTTGAGGTAACAAAGGTGATCATGGGTGTTATAAGGGGTTATATACTCTCTTTTGTTATGGACCCTGATAATGTGTTTGATGCAGAATACTGCTGTGAATTGATTTTAAAGGGCTTGTTAAAAGAAAACCCATAAAAATGAAAGAAAGACATTATATAACCATAAGAGGTGAACATGATAACAATACATAAATACAGGGGTATTTTTGCTTTAATCCTATTGGCTTTTATGTATGCAGGTTGTAGTAGATCACCCATGGCCTTTCAGGGAGGCCCACCTGAAGTTGCCATCATCAAGGTTACACCAGAACAGATAGTACTTACCACAGAACTGCCCGGAAGGGTCTCTGCTTACCGTATTGCCGAGGTAAGACCCCAGGTAAGCGGCATCATTCAGAAAAGACTCTTTACAGAAGGCTCAAATGTAAAGGCAGGCGATGTGCTCTATCAGATAGATCCTGCACCTTTTCAGGCTGCATATGATAATGCAAAAAGTGCCCTGGATAGGGCCTCTGCAAATCTACCTGCTATAAAACAGAGATACGAACGCTACAAAGAATTAATAATCCACAAGGCCATTAGCCAGCAAGAATTTGATGATGTTTCTGCAGCATACAAACAGGCAGAGGCAGATGTAAACTACTGGACAGCAACCCTTGAAAATGCCCGAATAAATCTCGGCTACACCAAGGTAACAGCACCCATTTCAGGCCGCATAGGTAAATCAAATGTAACAGAAGGTGCCCTTGTTACAGCAAACCAGCCCATGGCACTGACAACAATTCAACAACTTGACCCTGTATATGTGGATGTGCCCCAATCAACGGTGGAGTTGATGGGCCTCCAGAGAAAACTTGAGGAAGGGAAAATCATCTATTCAGGTGCAGACCAGATGAAGGTAAGGTTAATCCTTGAAGATGGCTCCATATATCCAAAAGAAGGAACCATGCAGTTCAGAGATGTGACCGTTGATCCCACAACTGGTTCCGTTGTAATAAGGGCTGTATTTCCCAATCCAAATGAGAAGCTTCTACCCGGTATGTTTGTAAGGGCCGTTATAAAAGAAGGTGTAAATAAAAATGCAATCCTTGTACCACAGCAATCGATACAGCGTGACCCGAAGGGTAATCCCTATGTATTTGTAGTTGATAACGAATCAAAGGTTCAGATAAGACCTGTTGTATTCGACAGGGCAATTGGTAACAAATGGCTTGTATCAAGGGGTATTGCCCCCAACGATAAGATTGTAGTGGAAGGGATACAGCGCATAAGACCCGGTATGCCTGTGAAGGTTACTGAATTTAAGGAAGGTAAAACCGGGCCGGAAAAAGAAACTATACAGCAAAAGCCTTCTCAAAACACGAAATAGAGAGGTTGTAGATGCTATCCAAATTCTTTCTCGAAAGACCTGTTTTTGCATGGGTTATTGCGATTATCATGATGGTGGCCGGTGGGCTTGCCATCTTTAACCTGCCCATATCACAGTATCCTCCTATTGCACCACCTTCTATATACATTCAGGCATATTAT
>JAOAFK010000066.1 GCA_026416315.1 Syntrophorhabdaceae bacterium
CCAGAGGCACATAAAAGAAAATTCGTTATCATTCCCTGCATTGAAATTGAGCCAGAAATCATACATCCTCTGTTTAAAAAAAGATTAATAGATTTTTTAGATGACATTGGAGATGAACAAAAGGTAGAATTAATAAAAAAATTTGAATAACACATGGATGGAGGTTCACATGAAGTTTTTTATCGATACGGCAAATATTGATGAGATAAAAAAAGGCCTGGAGATGGGACTTGTGGATGGTGTGACAACAAACCCGACACTCCTTGCAAAGGAAAAAAGAGACCCAAATGAGATTATAAAGGAGATTATGTCTATAGTTAAGGGGCCTGTAAGCCTCGAGGTCATCTCAAAAGATACAGAAGGGATGTGCAAAGAGGCAAGAGAGCTGGCATCGCTGGGAGAAAATGCAGTAATTAAAATACCCATGACTGAAGATGGGATAAAGGCTGTAAGGATTTTATCCCTTGAAGGGATAAAAACAAATGTCACCCTTGTTTTTCAGCCACTTCAGGCACTAATTGCTGCCAAGGCTGGGGCCACCTATGTAAGTCCTTTTATAGGAAGACTTGACGATATTTCATCAAGGGGTATGGCCATAATAGAAGACATAACAACAATCTTTAATAACTATGGATTTGAAACAGAAGTAATAGTGGCAAGCATAAGAAACCCTTTGCATGTGCTGGATGCAGCCTTATTAGGAGCTGACATTGCAACGATTCCCTTTAATGTATTAAAACAACTCATAGCTCATCCACTGACAGATATTGGAATTGAAAAATTTCTTAAAGATTGGAACACTATAAAGAAATAAAATCCGACTATAGTTCTTTTCTGTTTTCTAATGAACTTTTAATGGTCTGGGGGTCTGTATAGATTATATCCCCTCCCACAGGAATGCCGAAGGCAATTCTTGTGATACGGACATTACGGCCTTTTAAAATCTCACTGATATAATGGGCTGTTGTATTACCCTCTATATTTGGATTTGTAGCTATAATCACCTCTTTTATAGGTTCTCTTTCTATTCTTTCTTTTAATTCTGCTATACGTATCTCATCCGGGCCTATGCCTTCTAAAGGATTGATCACTCCATGGAGGATATGGAATTTATAACGGTTCGGGTAGGATGATTCTATCACCATCATATGAGAAGGCTCTTCCACAACACACAATATCTCTTTTCCCCTTCTCTCATCCGTGCATATTACGCATGGGTCTTTTTCTGTTATATTAAAACACGTGCTGCAGAGTCTTATCTTATCTTTAATGTCCATTAGACTCTTTGAGAGTTCAAACACATAGTCTCTGTTTGCATTCAAAAGAAAAAAAGCGAGTCTTGTGGCTGTTTTTCTTCCTATACCGGGAAGCCTTGTTAAATTTGTTATAAGATGCTCTATAGCTTCAGGATAATGCATAAAAAAATTTAAAATGGCAATGGCATGCCAGCCAGACCTGTGATCTTTGCCATCTCTTCCTGGAGCATCTCTTTTGATTTATTAAGGCCTTCGTTCACCGCCGCAATGATCAGATCCTCAAGGAGCTCCTTATCCCTTTCTTCCCATATCTCCTCCGAGATTTTAATACTTATCACCTCCTGCTTACCATTAACTACACATGTGACCATGCCACCACCGCTTTGTGCCTCAACTGTCTTTGTGCCGATCTCTTCCTGCATCTTTTGCAGCTTTTCCTGAATCTTTTTTGCCTGACCCAATAACTGGCTTAAATTCTTTGACATCCTATCCTCCTATACATTAAGAACTGAATATCAATTCTGCCTCTCTTACATATTCACTGATATCTTCTCTTTTCTTTTCCTGGGGTTCAAAAAATATCAAAGCAATATCTCTTTTGAAAAAATCATGGGCAAGTCTTTTCATATCTTCCTTTATGTTTTTATCATCTTTTATAAAACTGTAATTTCCGTCAAGGATAATGACAAACTTATCTCCCTCCATCTTTACATCAAGGTTTTCCACTATGCCGCCAATAAAGGGTTTCCTTTCTTTTAAATATTTTATAAATGATTTTAAATCATCCATTTTTTCAACATTACCTTCTAAAGGTATTTTTTTATTTTCCAATATCTCCTGTTGCGACTGAAATTCATTTTTAGTCGCAGCTAATCCAAGTCTTTTTTCATTTTCTTCTGGACGATTTATCATATTAAAGATATTTATATACAGGAGCTCTAAGGAAAACCTTGCAAATGGACCTTTTAAAGTTTCAAATGAAGTAAGGAGATAATTCAATATATCCTGTATCTGAAAATATGGGATAAGATTTGATAGTTCGATAAATCTTTCCCTCTCCTGTTCACTTACTGATACGAATGAAGGTATTTCTTCACATGCCTTTATAAGCATAAGGTTTCTAAAAATGGATACAATTCCGTTGTAAATCTGTGTTATATCATAGCCTTTTTCAATTACAGTTTCTAATATCTCAAAACCTTTTTTCATGTCATTTTTAAAAATAGACTCCACTATCTTGAATATAACTTCTTTTTCTATAATGCCGATTATATCTATCACATCTTTTTCATGAATGTAACCCCCACAGAAAGAGATGATCTGGTCAAGGAGTGATTCTGCGTCCCTTAAACTCCCATCTGCCTCTACAGCAATATGATTAAGGGCAGCCTCCTCATATCTAACACCCTCTGTATCACAGATTCTTTTTAACTGTTCCACGATGTCTTTATCTGAAATCCTTCTGAAATCGAATCTCTGACAGCGGGACATTATTGTATAGGGAATTTTATGTACCTCTGTAGTGGCGAGGATAAATATATTGTGTCCTGGTGGTTCCTCAAGGGTTTTAAGAAATGCATTTCTTGCCTCTGTTGTAAGCATATGGGCCTCATCGAGAATATATACCTTGTACTTCCCCCTCATGGGTAAGTACTTAACACTTTCAGATAGCTCTCTTATATCTTCGATCTTCCTTGCTGATGCCGCATCTATTTCAACAATATCAACAAAACTATTATTATCGATGGCTCTGCAATTTTCACACATACCACATGGTTCTTCCCTTGGCCCCTCCTTGCAGTTGAGCGCCTTTGCAAATATCCGTGCTAAAGAAGTCTTTCCAACACCTCTCGGTCCTGTAAACAGATAGGCATGGGCAATTCTATTGGATCTAATGGAATTTTTTATTGTAGTTGTAATATGGGATTGGCCGACAACTTCTTCAAATTTTTTAGGTCTCCATCTTCTTGCAATTACTGTATAGGCCATTTTTTAGTTCTTCTTTTATAAGTTTTAATAAAAACCAGGCTTGCTGCGGCACACGGGAAAACTACTACCGCTGCTTTCTTCCGAACCTGACGGGGTTTGTAGCCTCCACGTTGCGCAGGGCCTGGCGTATTTTTTATCACATGGCGGAGAGAGAGGGATTTGAACCCTCGGTCCCGCTTTGTGGCGGAACACACGATTTCCAGTCGTGCTCCTTCGGCCTCTCGGACATCTCTCCCTGTTTTTTTATATCATACATGATAAATATTAAACAAGAGGTTTCAACTCCCCAAGGAAATATTATGGATTTTATTCATTCGTAGTGATAAAATTGGTATCTTATTATTAAAGAGGAGGTAGTCTTGAAGACCATAGATGAAATAAATGAAAAGATAAAACAAGGTAAGGCAGTTGTTGTTACTGCAGAAGAGATGATAGAAATTGTGAAAGAAAAAGGAACAAAAAAGGCATCAGAATATGTTGACGTAGTGACAACAGGGACATTCGGACCTATGTGCAGTAGTGGCATGTTTTTGAATGTAGGACACTCAAAGCCGAGGATAAAAATAGGCGGGGGTAAGTGTCTTTTAAACGATGTCCCTGCATATTGCGGTCTTGCTGCAGTAGATATATATATAGGCGCGACGGCATTGCCAGAGGATGACCCAAAAAACATGGTCTATCCTGGTGCCTTTAGATACGGTGGGGGACACGTGATAGAAGATTTTGTGAGTGGAAAAGATATAAAATTTATCGCCACTGCCTATGGCACTGATTGTTATCCCAAAAAGAAGATTGAGACCTACATAAACAAATATAATGTAAACGAGGCATATCTCTTTAATCCGAGAAATGCTTACCAGAATTACAACGTGGCGGTGAATTTGGGAAATCGCATGATTTATACATACATGGGGATCATAAAACCAAATTTAGGCAGTGCAAATTATTGCAGCGCAGGTCAACTCTCACCCCTTTTAAAAGACCCTAAATACAGAACTATAGGTATAGGCACGAAAATCTTTTTAGGTGGTGGCATAGGATATGTTACATGGAATGGAACACAGCACAACCCCTGTGTACCGAGAAGCCCTGATGGCATACCACGAGCAGGTGCTGGGACACTCGCTGTCATAGGGGACGCAAAGAAGATGAGTCCTGACTTTTTAAGGGGTGCAAGTTTTATTGGTTATGGGGCAACCATATTTGTAGGTCTTGGCATACCCATACCTGTATTAGATGAAGAAATGGCATATTTTACATCAAGAAGCGATGAAGACTACTGGGCACAGGTCGTGGATTACGGAAATGATTATCCCAACAGAAACCCCGTAAGTCTCTGTGAGGTAAACTATGCCCAATTAAAATCTGGTAAAATTATAATAAACGGAAAAGAAGTGCCTACCTTTCCCATATCGAGTTATTCAAAGGCCCAGGAAATTGCAATTTTATTAAAAGAGTGGATACAATCAGGAAGTTTTTTGCTTACAAACCCTGTTGCTCCCTTGCCAGGGATTGAATCAGATATAAAGATGAATACCCTTGAAGTAAGAACTTCTAATAACAACATATAAACATATAATAAATATAGCAACAGGCTATCATGAAGGTAAAGGCAATCTCATTGATCTCCGGTGGTTTGGATAGTGTTGTTTCCACAAAATTGATAATGGATCAGGGCATAGAGGTAATAGGACTTCACTTTATCTCTATCTTTCAAAACAAAAGGGAATCTCTCCGGGGTCTTATGGCAAAAAAAAGCGCAGAAGAACTCGGTATAAGGCTGATCACAAAAGAAAAAGGCATGGATTATTTACATCTCATTGTAAATCCATCTCATGGATATGGAAAAAATATGAATCCATGCATAGACTGCAGGATTTACATGCTTAAAAAGGCAAAAGAGATAATGGATGAAGAGGGTGCAAGTTTTTTAATTACAGGAGAGGTTCTTGGTCAAAGACCTATGTCACAGAGAAGAGAAGCCATAAATCTCATAGAAAAGAAAAGTGGACTAAAAGGTTTGATTTTAAGACCTCTTTCTGCAAAGCTTTTTCCATTAACCATACCTGAAGAAAAAGGGTTAATAGATAGATCAAGATTACTCGACATAGCAGGAAGGTCAAGGCATGTTCAGTTTGAGCTGGTGCAAAGGTACAATATAAAAGAATTTAGCCTCCCAGGCGGGGGATGCCTTTTGACAGACCCTATATTTTCAAAAAAACTAAAAGACCTGATGAAATATCATAGGGAGTTCACTATGACCGACATAGAACTTTTAACCATTGGCAGGCACTTCAGGATTAATGAGAAAACAAAAATCATTGTGGGCAGGGATAAAAAGGAAAACGAAAGGCTCAACTCCCTAAAGGAAGGTTATACATTTATTACACCCATAAACTTTCCAGGCCCATCTGCTGTTATAATGGGTGAGGTAGACACCTCAATCATTGAACTTGCAGCAAATATAATAGGCCATTATAGCAAGTCAAAAGAAGAAAAAATAATTTTAAAGATAAATAATAATGTGTATTTAGAATATAAACTAAAAAAAGATATTGCTTCCTTACTTGAGGAATATAAAATTTAAAAATTAAATTTTAAGAGGTGAGGGATGACTGGAAGGACAATAAAGAAACTACTTGATGTTTGTAAGGGCATAATTCCACCGGACACCATCATAAAAAATGCAAATGTTATCAATGTGTTTACAGATTCAATAGATGAAGATGTGACTATCTCCATAAAAGACGGCTGGATTGTCTCCATATCAGATAACAACATCAAATATTCAGGAAATCCACACATCATAGACGCAAAAGGTCTTTTTTTATGTCCGGGTTTTATAGATGCCCACACACATCTTGATGCCATGTATCCATTTTATGAATTTGTACCTTACTCTATAAAAGGAGGGACCACAACGGTAATAACAGAATGTGCAATGGTGGCAAATCCATGCGGATTTGAGGGGGTTATTAGTTTCATAGAAAGCACAAAGAATTACCCTTTGAGATGTTATTTTGTTGCACCTCCACTAACACCACCCCTTCCTGGTATGGAAGAGTCAGTGGGTATAACATTTGAAGAGTTTAAAACACTCCTTGACAGAGAAGATTTTTTAGGTATAGGTGAGGCATACTGGACAAGCGTCATTGAAGGTGATGAAAGAATAATGGATCAGGCAGCCTATGCTATATCATTGAATAAAGTGCTCGATGGCCATTCATCCGGGGCAAAAGGCGCCAGACTAAATGAGTATATAATAACAGGCATAACCTCTTGTCATGAATCGGTAAATACAAATGAAGCCATAGAAAAATTAAAAAGTGGTGTTTATGTGATGATAAGGGAGGGCTGGGTTAGAAGGGAATTAAAAGAGCTGTCAAAATTAAAAGATTTTATTATAGATAAAAGACGACTGATCCTTGTCTCTGATGTATTCGATGCGGTCATGCTATATGAGGAAGGCTATATGGATGCTGTTGTAAAAAAGGCAATAGAATACGGTTTTTCATTCTTTGATGCCATAAAAATGGCAACGATAAATCCTGCTGATTATCACAGGTTAAGATTTTTAGGCGCCATTGCACCGCTGAGATATGCCGATATAATATTTTTAAAAGACATAAACAGTTTATCCATTGATAAGGTAATGGTGAACGGAGAAATTGTATATGCCGATAACAGGTTTTTAAAGACATTAAGACCTTTTGAATATCCTGAAGAGTTAAAACATACCATAAAGATAGGAGATTATACAGCAGAGGACTTTAAGATAAAGACAGAAAATGGAAGAAATAGAATAAGGGTTATTGAGCTTTCAAATCAGACCATTACAAAAGAGGTTCATTCGGAACTGACCATCAAACATGGTTTTCTTGAAAAGGATTTAGAACAAGACATAATACCTGTGGCGGTAATAAACAAAAATAAACCTCATCAACTGGGAAAAGGCTTCATAAAGGGCACAGGAATAAAAAATGGTGCCCTTGCCACAACAATTATCTGGGATACATGCAACATACTCGTTATAGGAAGTGATGAAAACGATATGGCACTGGCAGTAAATACTATAAAAAAGATCCAGGGTGGTACTGTGATTGTAAGAGATGGAAAGGTCATATACGAATTTCCTATGCCTGTATTTGGCACCATTCCTCTATACAGTATAGAGGAGATAAGGGATAAGACCATTGAACTTGAATCTAAGATAAAAATTATAGGCTCCAATTTCGAAAGACCTTTTCTAACCCTTCAAACCATACCCTTTACAGGTCTTCCTTTTTTGAGAATAACAGATAAGGGTATTGTTGATATAAAGAATAAAAAACTTGTTTCTATATTTATATAAAATGAAGGTTTTAAAATTTTATCCTGTTTTCGCTGCCTGTTTTAAGCCTGTTTATGTTGTCTTTGTGTTTGAAGAATATAAAAATACCAATAAGGATGGAAAGAAAAATAAACTCATGTGGTGATTTCAGAAAAAACAAAATTACAGGCATGGCACAGGTGGCTGTCAAAGAGCCAAGGGATACATATCTCCATTTTAAAAGGACAAGGACAAATATAATAATATCAATCAATATTGCAAGAGGACTTATGGCAATATACACACCAAGGGCAGTGGCAACACCTTTACCGCCCTTAAACTTTAAATATATCGGAAAAAGATGGCCCATGAAAGCGGCAAAACCCACAAAAGCTGTTAAAAAAATATCCTTTTCTATAAGATGGACAAAAAAAACAGGGAAAAAACCCTTTGCAGCATCTCCTATGAGGGTTAATATACCCATAAATTTACCTGCTGTTCTCATCACATTTGTGGCCCCGATATTACCACTTCCCACCTCTCTTGGGTCTTTACCCTTAATCTTTGATAAGATAATTCCAATGGGTATGGAGCCAATAAGATAAGCAAAAACAATATAGATAGGATAAATTTTCATTCTTTTATGATAAGAAATGTAATTGTTCTTGTCAACAGGACGAATTATATGTATAATTAGATGCACCACTTTGAAATAAAAATTAATCAAAATATTGCTTTTTGTAGTGGTCTTGTATTAAAATAATTATTTAAGCTGGTGTAGCTCAATCGGCAGAGCAGCTGACTTGTAATCAGCAGGTTGCGGGTTCGAGTCCCATCACCAGCTCCATGGAGAGGTTCCCGAG
>JAOAFK010000075.1 GCA_026416315.1 Syntrophorhabdaceae bacterium
CAGGTCAACTTACTGATTATGAGGCACGCTATCTGCAAGCTAAACTTAATAACATTCAAAATCAGTATGAGAATGCAAAAAAGCATACCCTCACAACCCAGGAAACAAACACCATTGAAAAAAGACTTTCGGAACTCAGAACAGAGATTACAAAACAACTATATGATAAAGAACGTAAGAAAAAATATTAAAGTTAGATTTGAATAAACGGTTTTAAAAAAGAATATATGAAGAAAGGAAAATATAATCTTAAACAACTAAATAAAAGAACATTAAATAAAACAGGGGGATAAAAAATGGACCAGGCAGTAAGTAATCAGGAAAGGACATGGGCAATGCTTTGTCATCTATCAGCTCTTGCATTTGTGATTGGCATACCTTTTGCTAACATAATAGCACCTCTTGTCATCTGGCTTATCAAAAGAAACGAATACCCACTTGTGGACTATCACGGAAAAAAATCCCTAAATTTTCAGATAACCATAACCATTACTTCTATTATTTGTTTGTTCCTTGCCTTTGTTTTAATCGGTTTTTTCCTGCTATTCATAGTTGCAGTCATAAATGTTATCTGGATAATTATTGCTGCTATAAAGGTAAGTAAAGGTGAAGATTATGACTATCGGTTTTCATTTAATTTCATAAAATAGATTATACAAAAAGATCTACCCTGTGAAAGGTTGAGGTTTTGCCGTTTTCAAAAAGAAAAACACCGGTATCATAGATTTTGCCATAGGCTGTATCGGTAGTTTTTATATGAAAGGGTGTCATAGCAGAGGCTAAACATATAGCCCCTATGCCTTTCTCTTTTATGGGTGTAACTATATTGTTTCCAGATTTATCTTTCTCCCATATTGCCAGTCTGACAAAGATTGTATCAGCTTCATCAATCCAGCCATTCTTATCATCGTCATAACTGGCTAATTCAGATAAAGCATTGCCTGTGTTTGTCCCGATTACCTCTCTGCCATCGTTAATCTTGCCATCACTATTTTTATCTATAACAAGTATACCGCTTCCTTCTCTAACAAAATGTATCCTGTCATTAGTGCCATCTCCGTCTATATCGAAGTCAATGGTTTTGTCTGACAGACCCTTAAAAGTACCTGAAAGATTTAGAATCAGCGGATCTTTACCCTGAACCTGCCTGTTTATGGATACACCTGCTTCATAAAGAAAACGGTCAAAACTTACGGAAAGGTTAAAATCATACGTATTTCCCTCTTTGGTTTTTATAGACCCTGTAGCTGAAATATTTACATGTTCTTCTTCATGCCTTTCTGAAAAATCTATATTTATTATTTCAAACTGTTCGGATTGAGGTTGCCCTTCTGTTTGTGTGGTTTCATTTTTTGTTTTAGATAACTTTTTTCCATAAATCCTGACTCCAAACATAAGCTCAATGAGAAATCGGGCAATTCTCTGTTTTTCTGTAAGATGGTCATTTTCAGGGCTTTCACAGGTCAATTTAGATGCCTGTGACTTTTGTTTGATTATACTTGAAAAAGATATTTCTATTTGTTCTCTCTGAACAACAGGCTTAATAAGGGTTACGCGGGTATTTTTCTGGCCTAATGTGTAATTATACTGTGAGGATAGTTTAACTACAGAGTCATGTATTTTCATTCTAAAGACTTTATCGGCAGTATTTCAAAAAAAGTTAAATGAAATGCATGGATTTTTATTTGAGTTCTTATAACCTGTGTTATATTATTTCCATATGTTTTGATGTAAAAAGTTATAAAACAAAGGGGGTAGTTATGGCAGAGGATCCAAAAATAGGCTATAAGATCATTGCCACAGTAACGGGCGTAAAAGGCAGATGCAATGCAGCACACAAAGCAGGAGATTCATTCGAGATAAGCTGCCACAACCCGGCCGGTTTATGCGGCTTTTTTTACCACGATATTTTTCCCACCCTTTCCACCTTTCAGTTTGGTGGGAGCATGCCCTGGTGGGAGGGTGACACCATTGAGGTACAGTGCCCTGACACAATGAACCTTGTAACCATGAAGTTAGAAAGGTTCAAAAGATAGATT
>JAOAFK010000154.1 GCA_026416315.1 Syntrophorhabdaceae bacterium
CCTACAATTTTGTAAAAGAGGTGGCATCCCACAATGAGCACATACTGTTTGTAGGCACAAAAAAACAGGCTCAAGAGGCAATAAAAGAAGAGGCAATAAGATGTAAGGCTTTTTATGTGAACGAGAGATGGCTTGGCGGTACCATGACGAATTTTCAAACCATTGAAAAGAGCATAGAAAGACTGAAAAAATATGAAGAGTTAAGACAGAGTGATATATATAAAATGCTACCAAAAAAAGAGGCGATAAGGATTGATAGACAGATTGAAAAACTTGATAAAAATATTGGCGGCATAAAGGGTATGGATAGACTGCCCGGTGTTTTATATGTGGTGGATCCGAAGAAGGAATATATTGCCGTGAAAGAGGCAAAAAAATTGGGGATTCCCACTGTGGGTATAGTGGATACGAATTGTGACCCCGATGATATAGATTTTGTCATCCCCGGCAACGACGATGCCATAAGGGCAATAAAACTTATAACCATGAAGATAGCCGATGCAGTCATTGAAGGAAGGGAAATCTATCAGAAAGAATTTCAGGGAAAGGAAGAGATGGTTATAAACGAACCTAAACCTTTTATAGACGAGAGCATTCTTGAATCAAAATACGAAGAGTATTATGACAACGATTAATGGAGGAATTTACGATGGAGATAAGTGCAGAGCTGGTAAAAAAATTAAGAGAAAAGACAGGCGTTGGTTTAATGGATTGTAAAGAGGCATTAAAACATGCGAACGGTGATATGGAAAAGGCCGTGGAATTTTTAAGGGAAAAGGGCCTTGCAAAATTGCAGAAAAGGACTGGAAGGGCTGCCTCTGAAGGTGTTATTGCATCATATATTCATACTGGCGGTAAAATAGGTGTTCTTGTTGAGATAAACTGCGAAACAGATTTTGCTGCCAATTCAAAAGATTTTCAGAATTTTGCAAAGGATATTGCCATGCAGATTGCTGCTGCAAGCCCTCTGTATGTCCAGAGGGAGAATGTTCCAGAAGATGTGAAGGAAAAAGAGAAAAATATTTACAGGCGCCAGGCAATGGATGCAGGAAAACCTGAAAAGATATTGGATAAGATTGCTGAAGGCAAAATGGAAAAATTTTTTCAGGAAGTATGCCTTATGGAACAATCTTTTATAAAAAACCCTGATATCACAGTAAAACAGCTTTTAGAGGAGCTTGCAGCAAAGATAGGGGAAAATATAGTCATAAGGAGATTTGTGAGATTTCAATTGGGAGAAACACAGGAAGGCTGAAGAGATATGCTATACAGTCGCATACTATTAAAATTAAGCGGCGAGGCCTTAATGGGCAGATTCAGCTTCGGTATAGACCCGGAAACTATTAAAGGGATCTGCGCACAGATCAAGGAGATAAAAGAATTAGGTGTAGAAATTGGAATTGTCGTAGGTGGTGGTAATATTTATAGAGGCTTACGGGCAGAGGCCCAGGGGATAAACAGAGTTACTGGTGATTATATGGGAATGCTTGCAACGGTATTTAATTCCATTGCCTTACAGAATATCCTTGAAAATTCAGGGATTGAAACAAGGGTTTTATCTGCCCTGTATATAGATAAGATTACTGAATCATATTCGGTAAGAAAGGCTAAAGATTACCTTGAAAGGGGAATGATAGTAATCTTTGCTTCTGGCACTGGAAACCCGTATTTTACAACGGATACAACGGCTGCATTAAGGGGGATTGAGACCTCCTGTAATGTCCTTCTTAAGGCCACCAAAGTGGATGGGATCTATGACAAAGACCCTGTTGGAAACCCAGACGCAAAATTCTATAAAAAAATCACTTATAAGGAATACCTCGAAAAGAATCTAAAGGTTATGGATGCAACAGCCATAACCTTGTGCATGGAAAATAGATTACCTGTTATTGTGTTTAACATAAAAGGTAAAAACAATCTTAAAAGAATAATCCTCGGTGAGGATGTGGGAACCACAATAAGGGAGGTTATATGAAAAACGAGATTGCGACAGAGCTTGAGGAAAAACTAAAAAAAAGCCTTTCAAGTTTAAAAAAAGACCTGTCAAGATTGAGAACAGGTGTTGCCTCGATTTCCTTACTGGATGACATCAAAATAAATTACTACAATCAACCTACCCCTATAAACCAGGTGGCTACAATTGGGGTGCCTGACAGTAGAACAATTACCATTCAGCCATGGGACAATTCAGTGGTGGGAGAGATAGAGAAGGCAATACAGAAATCCGATTTAGGGGTAAACCCTATATCAGATGGAAAAACCATAAGACTTGTTTTTCCAAAGCTTACTGAAGAAAGGCGTAGGGAACTCACAAAGCTCGGCGGAAAGATGTTAGAAAACACAAAGGTGGCCATGAGAAACATAAGAAGGGATATAAATGAAAAGATAAAAAAGATGGAAAAGGATAAACTTCTATCTAAAGACGATGCCCATAGAGAACAGGAAGGGGTCCAGAAATTAACAGATAAATACATTGAAATGGCTGAAAAACTATATAAGGAAAAAGAAAAGGAGATAATGGAGCTATAGAATTTAATGGATACAGATGAAATAAAAAATTTACCCGTCCATGTGGCGATAATAATGGACGGAAACGGTAGATGGGCAAGGCAGAGAAACCTACCGAGGGTAGAAGGCCATCTCGTAGGCATGGAATCTGTAAGGGATGTTGTGACTACCACACGAAAACTAAACATACCTTATCTGACATTATATGCCTTTTCAAAGGAAAATTGGACAAGGCCAAAAGAAGAGGTGAAAAGACTCCTTGAAATACTGGAAATATATTTAGAAAGGGAATTACCCCTCATGATGGAAAATGGCATAAGGCTCAATATACTTGGCGACATCAGAGATTTTCCCAAAAGGATTCAGAGAAAATTACAGGAAACAATGGAAAAAACCAAAAGAAATAAAGATATGTGGTTGAACATAGCCTTAAGTTACAGTGCAAGAAAAGAGATCCTTCAGGCAGCAAAGACATTAGCCGAAGATTACAGAAGGGGCTCTATAAAGAGGATAAATGAAAGAGTATTTGAAAGATACCTCTGGACAAGTGGAATGCCTGACCCTGACCTTTTGATAAGAACCAGTGGAGAAATGAGAATAAGTAATTTTCTCCTCTGGCAAATCGCATATACAGAGCTCTATGTCACAGAAATACTCTGGCCTGATTTTAGAAAAGAGGCATACATGGAGGCTCTAAAAGAGTATTCAAGGCGTGATAGAAGATTCGGAAGAGTAAAGGAAGCGTGAGTGGGAGAGCTAAAAAAAAGGGTTATTGCAGGACTGTGTCTTGGCCCATTCATTTTTATTTTATTCTACCTTTTGCCAGATAAATTTCTATTTGTTTTTCTCGCAATTATTTCTTTTTTAGCAACCATCGAAACAGTGAATTTAGCAATGGCAAAGGAAAGGGTCTTTATAGGTATATGTGTTCTTATCTCCTTTTTTTCACTGTATGGAGGTAATTACAGCATTTTTGTAATATGGGTTATGTGTTCTATCTTTTTATATTTTACCTTAAAGGCATTTGTTTCAAAAAATTATGCATCTAATGTATACATTGATATAGCAAGGGGTATGATTGCTATCATATTCAGCGAAATCTTTATTGTAATCCCCCTTGTGCATTTTTATTTTTTGAGAAAGCTCAATGTATTTTTCCCTTTGATTACACTGTTTGCAATATGGGCAAGCGATACAGTAGCATATTTTTTTGGAAAGGGTTTCGGTAGAAGGGCATTAATCCCCCGTATCAGCCCCAAGAAAACCATCGAGGGATTATTCGGTGCTGTAGCGGGAAGTATAGTAGTAATTTTATCAACAATAAAGATTACAGGATTTGGAATATTAGAATCCATATCTGTGGGGGCTGCGATGGGACTTTTGGGACAGATGGGTGATATATTTGAGTCCACATGGAAGAGGTTATGTGAGGTAAAGGATTCATCAGGGCTTATCCCTGGTCATGGTGGGATTCTCGATAGGCTTGACAGCTTTATCTTTACAACACCTTTTTTGTATCATTACATTGCGGGTTTTAAAATTTAGACATTGAATATTTTTTGAGGTAGAGACAAATTGAAAAGGAAGGTCTTAATTTTAGGCTCAACGGGTTCAATAGGCAGGTCCGCCCTTGATGTAATAGACAGTCAGAGGGATAGTTTTGAAGTGCATGGTCTTGTATGTAGAGAAAATATTGAACTTTTAAACAGACAAATTCAGGCATTCAAACCAAAATTTGTTTGCATTTTTAATAAAGAACAAAAAAGGAAAGTATTGATTGATAAAAAGAGGCTCCTTTTTGGTATTGAAGGGATTTTAGAATTGATAAATACTGATGTGGATATTGTGCTCAATGCCCTGCCTGGAAGCGTGGGTCTTAACCCTACCATTGAAGCCTTAAAGGCAAATAAGGTCCTTGCCCTTGCCAACAAGGAAAGCCTTGTGATGGCCGGAAGAATGGTAATGGATATGTTGAAAAAATATTCATCCCTATTGATACCTGTGGACAGTGAACATTCTGCCTTATATCATTTAATGAAAAATATTGAACCATCTTGGATTGAATCCATAACCATTACTGCCTCAGGGGGTCCTTTCAGGAAACATAAAAAAAAGGCATTAGAAACTGTAAGTGTTGAGGAGGCAATGAACCATCCTACATGGAAGATGGGGAAAAAGGTTACCCTTGACTCCGCAACCCTTATGAACAAAGGGTTTGAAGTGATAGAGGCAAAGTGGTTGTTTGGCATAACCCATGAAAAAATAAAGGTAATAATTCATCCTGAAAGCATAATACATGGTATGGTGGAATTTATTGACGGTTCTTTTACTGCCTATATCTCATATCCTGATATGAGATTACCCATATCATATGCCCTGAACGAAGGCAGCGTTAAAGAACTTCATTTCAGAAAACTAAAATTAGAGGAACTAAAGAGATTGACATTTTACCCACCAGATTTTGTGAGGTTTCCAGCTTTAAAACTCGCATATGATGCCTTAAGCGAAGGCGATTCAGCCCTTGTGGTTTTAAACAGTGCAAGCGAGGTGGCATCATATGCATTCATTGAAGG
>JAOAFK010000174.1 GCA_026416315.1 Syntrophorhabdaceae bacterium
AGGATGTCTTCTCCCATCCATTGGATTTTAGCTCCAAGGATCGTAAGTAGTTTTGACATGGTACTTATATCTCTCAAGCGGGGGACATTTTCAATCTTGTAAATGCCTTTTTGTAAAAGTGTTGCTGCAAGGAGTGGTAATGTTGCATTTTTTGAACCGCTGATTTTCACACTGCCTGTAAGTCTCTCACCACCTTCGATTATGAACTTATCCATTGGCTCTTCACAATCCTTTCTATTCCACTGTAGTCTTTTATTATGGAAGTGTTAAAACCTTCTTCTTTAAGAAGTTTAGAGATCATCATGGCCTGTTCAGCACCACCTATTTCACACAAAAACCATCCGTTTTTTACCATTACCCCTTTTAATGAATTAATAAGCCTTCTATAGAGTTCAAGACCATCGGATCCACCCAAAAGGGCTACTTCTGGTTCAAAGTCCCTTACATCTTTCATTAAATCCTTCCATTCGTCTCTTCTTATATACGGAAGATTTGCCACAATCACATGAAACAACTCTTTTTCTTTTAAGGCACTTAACAGGTCTGCGCAAATAAATGTAATTCTATGTTTTACCCCAAGCCTTTCGCTGTTAATGGATGCTACCTTTAATGCGCCCATTGATACATCGAGGCAAAATACATCTCTACCTGTGTGTTTGGCAATGATGATGCCTATTACACCAGAGCCTGTGCCCACATCAAGGACCTTCGTGTCTGATTTCATGTTTTTTATAATATCGATTGCCTGCTCTACAAGTATTTCCGTTTCAGGTCTGGGTATCAAAACAGATTCGTTGACAAAAAAATCTTCTGAAAAAAACTCTTTATGCCGAATTATATATGCAAGGGGTTTACCTTTTTTTCTCTCTTCGAATAGTGACCTTACTAATTCAACCTTATCGTCAGTGAGGGTTTCATCCTGTCTTATAAAGATATCTTCTTTTTTTATAGAGAGGGCAAAAGACACAATGGAAATCCTCTCGTTTATTGGTAAATCCTGTGCCTCTGATAAAAGTTTCGATACAGTCAATACTTAACCTGCCTTTAAGGCCTCTGATTGAAAATGAGCAATCAGGGGGTTTATAATGTCCTCTATATCTCCATCAAGGATGTTTTGCAATTTATAAAGGGTAAGGCCTATCCTGTGATCCGTAACTCTGCCTTGTGGAAAATTGTACGTTCTTATCCTTTCGCTTCTGTCTCCTGTTCCTACCTGTTTTCTCCTTTCCTGGGAGATCTCCTGTTCTTTTTCAGCCTCTATCTTTTCTTTAAGTCTTGCCCTCAATACCCTTAAGGCCTTTGCCTTGTTTTTATGTTGCGACTTTTCATCCTGACATGTTACCACTATGCCTGTTGGGAGATGGGTGATCCTTACTGCTGAATCTGTGGTATTTACGTGCTGACCACCAGGGCCACTTGACCTAAACACATCGATTCTTAAATCATCGGGGTTTATATCGATCTCAAGCTCTTCTGGTTCGGGAAGCACCGCCACCGTCACTGTAGATGTATGGATCCTGCCCTGTGCCTCTGTAATGGGCACCCTTTGAACCCTATGGACACCACTTTCATATCTCAGCATGTTGTATGCATCCTTTGAATCAATGAGCACTATGATTTCCTTTATACCCCCTAAGTCAGAAAAGCTTGTGGACATTACCTCTGTCTTCCATTTCATCTTTTCGGCAAATTTCATGTACATACCAAAGAGGTCCCGTGCAAATAGCGCTGCCTCCTCTCCTCCGGCACCTGCCCTTATTTCAAGGAACATGCTCTTTACATCTACCTGATGTGCCTTTAAAAGGTATTCCTTAAGCTGTGCCTCAAGGTCCTCTTTTTTTCTTTCGAGCTGTTCTATCTCTTCTTTTATAAGGGCCTTCATATCTTCATCTTTTTCTGTCTCGAGAAGTACCTGTGTATTTTTTTTATCTTCATTTGTCTTTTTCCATTCCCTGTAAAGCTCTACTATCTCTTTTAAGTCATTGTATTCTTTTGCCAATTTTTTATAGGTCTCAATGTTTGAAAGGCTCTCGGGCCTGGCAAGTTCTGCCTCAAGCTCTTCAAACCTTGCTTCTATCTCTTCTAACTTCTCAAACATTATGCTGTCTTTTTACCGTATCGTTTTTCAAACTTTTCTACCTGTCCTGCAGAGTCTATGCGTTTTTCCTTTCCTGTAAATATGGGATGACACTTTGCACAGATTTCTACATTGATCTTTTCCTTTATTGAAAGGGTCTCAAAGGTGTTACCACAGGCGCATTTAACTGTTGCCTTTTTGAGATTCGGGTGTATGTTTTTCTTCATTTTATCCTCCTTTGCTCATGGAATTTAAAAATTCCTTATTTGTTTTTGTGTCTTCAAGCTTTTCTAATAGAAACTCCATAGCTTCAACGGGATTCATAGGTTGAAGCACCTTCCTTAAAAGCCATATCTTTGAAAGGTCATCTTTATCTATAAGTAGTTCCTCCTTTCTTGTGCCTGATTTATTAATATCTATAGCAGGGAAAACCCTTTTCTCTGCAAGCTTTCTATCAAGATATATCTCCATATTGCCTGTGCCCTTGAATTCTTCAAATATGACCTCATCCATCCTGCTGCCCGTATCAATCAAGGCTGTGGCAATGATTGTGAGGCTTCCGCCCTCTTCGATGTTTTTTGCAGCACCGAAAAACCTTCTTGGTTTCTGCATGGCAGAGGCATCTATACCGCCAGAAAGGATCTTTCCGCTTGAGGGTACCACAGTATTATATGCCCTTGCAAGCCTTGTGATGCTATCCAAAAGGATAACCACATCGTGTTTGTGTTCTACAAGTCTTTTTGCCTTCTCTATCACTATCTCTGCCACCTGAACATGTCTTGTGGCAGGCTCATCGAATGTTGAGCTTATAACCTCACCTTTGACTGACCTC
>JAOAFK010000179.1 GCA_026416315.1 Syntrophorhabdaceae bacterium
GGCAGAAAATATGGTAGATGTAACCCAGAATGCCGATGTATTCGTGGAGGTATCTGGTCTTATTAAGGCATCGGCTGTTAACCTCTGTAAGATTGCCGGAGATTTGAGACTGCTATCATCTGGTCCATCAGGCGGTATAGGAGAGATAATACTACCCCAGATGCAGGAAGGTTCTTCCATCATGCCCAATAAGGTAAACCCTGTCATTACAGAAATGGTTACACAGGTGGCCTATCAGGTTTTTGGATTTGACCATGTGATAACCCTTGCGGCATCCTCTGGACAGCTTGAGCTCAATGCATTTATGCCGGCCATTGCATTTAATATCATAAATGCCTTAAAATTAATGATAAAAGCATCAGAGATGTTTAGAATCCACTGTATAGAAGGTATTATTGCAAACAGAGAAAGATGCGCCAGATGGCTTGAGGAAAGCCTGTGTCTTGCCACAGCCCTTGCCTCTTATATCGGTCATGAAAAGGCTGGGGAGCTCGCAAAAAAGGCACAAATGGAGAAAAAGACCATAAAAGAAGTAGCCTTAGAGACCGGTCTATTTACTGAAGAAGAGCTAAACTTAATATTTACACCGCAGGAACTTACAAGACCAGGCGTACCTGGAGAGAAAAAGCTAAAAAGGAAAAAATAGAAGATGGCAGATACAACATTAAGCGATACCCCTCGTGGTAGTAGACTCCACATTGCCATATTTGGCAGGAGAAATGCAGGGAAATCAAGCCTTATCAATGCCCTTACAAACCAGAATATTGCCATTGTTTCAGATGTGCCAGGGACAACCACTGACCCTGTGTACAAATCCATGGAGATACTCCCCATTGGGCCTGTGGTGTTAATTGACACAGCAGGCATAGATGATGTGGGTGAGTTGGGAAGACTAAGGATTGAAAAGGCTTACAATGTCCTTGCAAAGACGGATCTCATGTTACTTGTTATGGACCCATCCAATTTAGAGGGCAATTTTGAAGAAGAGGTCATAGATAAGGCAAAGGAAAATAAAGTGCCTGTTATTGGCGTGGTCAACAAGATGGACCTCTATCCCGATGCAGATATAGAAGGGATAAAAAATAGATTCCATATTCCTGTTATATCTGTTAGTGCCTTAAACAAACAGGGTATACATGAACTTAAAATGGCCATGATAAAGGAGGCACCAAAGGACTGGGTGGCCCCCACCATCCTTGGGGATCTCATATCTCCTGGTGATATAATTATTCTTGTTGTGCCCATTGACCTTGCTGCCCCAAAGGGCCGCTTGATTCTGCCCCAGGTTCAAACCATAAGGGATGTCCTTGACCACGATGCCATGGCATATGTGGTAAAGGAAAGGGAATTAAAGGCAGCAATATCGAGCCTGAATAAAAAACCCCGTCTTGTTGTAACGGATTCCCAGGCATTTCTAAAAGTCGCAGCAGATACACCAAAGGATGTGCTTATGACATCCTTTTCCATTCTCTTTGCCCGTTACAAAGGTGATTTACCTGCCCTTGTAAAAGGTGTAAAGGCCATTGAGGATCTCTCTCCTGGAGACAAGGTGCTTATTGCCGAGGCATGTACCCATCACAGGGTGGAAGATGATATTGGCACTGTTAAAATCCCCAGGTGGTTAAGGCAATATGTAGGTGGTGACCTTGATTTCAAATGGGTAAGCGGATATGAACTACCAAAGGATTTAAAGGATTATAAGCTCATAATCCACTGCGGTGCCTGTATGATAAACAGGAAGGAGATGCTCCATAGGATTATGGAGGCCCAGAAGGCAGATGTGCCCATTGCAAATTATGGTGTGGTTATAGCATATCTTATGGGGATATTAAAACGTGCCCTTGAGCCTTTCCCGGAGGCAAAAGAATTATTCGAATAAAATTTTTTGGGTTTGTTTACTTTTTATCTTCACCGTTTTATAATATCTCTTAAGAGGTGATAGATATGAAAAACAAAAATGGACAAAAGGCAGATTTTATCAATGAAGAGTTGATAAATTCGTGCCTTGAAAGGGCAAAAAAGGCAACAAAGGAAGAGGCAAAGGAGATCATTGAAAAGGGTAGGCAAGCCCATGGCCTTGATCTATACGAGACAGCAGTGTTACTTCAGAATTCTGATCCTGAAATAAACGAGCTCTTATTTGATGCTGCCCATGAGGTAAAGGAAAAGATATATGGAAAGAGGCTTGTTCTTTTTGCACCTCTTTATATAAGCAATTACTGTATAAATAACTGTCTATATTGCGGTTACAGAAGGGACAATAAAATCAAAAGGGCAAAGCTCACCATGGAGGAGATAAAGGAAGAGGTGATTATCCTTGAAAGTATGGGACACAAAAGGATCGCCCTTGAGACTGGTGAAGACCCTGTGAATTGCCCTATTGAATATGTCCTTGAAGCAATGGAGACCATATACAGTATAAAAAAGGACATGGGTAGCATCAGAAGGATAAATGTAAACATAGCAGCTACAACTGTAGAAAACTATAAAAAACTTAAAAAGGCTGGTATTGGAACATATATCCTTTTTCAAGAGACATACCATAGAGAGACATACAAAAAGATGCACCCATCAGGACCAAAAAGCGATTACGACTGGCATACTTTAGCCATGGATCGTGCCATGGAAGGCGGCATTGATGATGTAGGGTTAGGCGCCCTTTTTGGACTTTATGACTATAAGTTCGAGGTCTTGGGACTCCTTGCCCACTCGGTGCACCTTGATGAGACATTCGGTGTGGGCTGCCATACCATATCAGTTCCAAGGCTACGGCCTGCTACAGGAGTGGATATCACATCATTTCCATATCTTGTAAGCGATGAAGATTTCAAAAGGATTGTGCCTATAATAAGGCTTGCCGTTCCATATACAGGCATGATACTCTCCACCCGCGAGCCTGCCTGGTTTAGAGATGAACTCATAAACCTCGGTATTTCCCAGATCAGTGCCGGTTCATGCACAGGTGTTGGTGGTTATCACAAAGGCATTGAAAAGATAGATGAAGAAATGGAATCCACAATGCAGTTCAAGATTGAAGACAATAGGCCCACAGATGAGGTATTAAGGAGTATCTGTCTTTCAGGGTACATCCCGAGTTTCTGTACAGCCTGTTACAGACAGGGTAGAACCGGTGACAGATTCATGTCCCTTGCAAAAACAGGAGAGATCCAGAATATCTGTCAGCCCAATGCGATCCTTACCTTTAAAGAGTTCTTACTCGACTATGCCACAGATGAGACAAAAAAGGTGGGAGAAAAAACAATTGAAGAGCACCTAAAACAGATACCCAATGAAAAGGTAAGGAAAGAAACCATTGAGAGATTAAAAAGGCTTGAGAAGGGAGAGAGGGATCTCTATTTTTAATGCTTCTTTATAGAATGTCCTGGCCCTGTACCTATAGTTCTTCCGAGAGATAGTATTCTCTTTATAGCAGCATCAAGGCTCTCTTCAGGTGTTTCATCAACCCCTGGTTTGTTAGGATAGAGCAGATAATCCTCTCTGTATTTTTTAGGTGTGTTATTGGGCATAAAGATATTTGCGCCCCTTTGTAAAACAAGGTTTCTACCTATTTTAGGAAAAACTGCATCAAAGGCAGTTGTGGCTGGTATGTGGCTATCAGGATTAAATATCCTTAATACTGAAACAGCCTTAAAAAACATCTCTTTATCGTCTTCATATGCATTTTTTTCATTTCCGAGGGGTGTATCAGGATGAGGGATGAATGGACCAATACCAATCATATCAAGGTCGAGCTTTCTGCATAAAAGGATGTTTTCTGCAAGGGTTTCTACAGTCTCTCCTGGCAGGCCTATCATAAAGCCGCTGCCTGTCTGAACACCAAGAGATTTTAGATTTATAAGGCACTGTATCCTCTCATCAAGAGAACAATCAGGATGAAGTTTTGAAAATAGTGCCCTATCGCTTGTCTCAAATCTCAAAAAATACCTGTCCATGCCACATTCTTTCCAATACTTGTAAGTATCATAGGGTCTATTTCCCACAGAAAGGGTAACTGCGAGAGATGTTTCTTTTTTTATACGCCTTATTAACTGCCCTATCTGTTCATCGTATTTTCCTTTCACCTCCCCTGATTGCAATACAATTGTTGTTTGATATGATTTTTCCATCTTTTTTGCTATCATTAAGATCTCATCCATGGACATCATGTATCGTTTTACATTCCTATTTGATGCCCTGATGCCACAGTATAAACAGTTATTTGCACATATATTTGAAAACTCAACAATCCCCCTTATGAATACCTCATCTCCCATAAATCTCTTTCGTATCTCATCTGCCTTGCGATAAAGCTCATCTAACGCATCGCCTTTGGCATTCAACAGTTCAAGGGCATATTCTTTTGTATAGGTATTATTCATCATCATTATTATTATAAGACATTTAAAGGGCATTACAATGGTTATTTTTGATAGCGGAAAAAATTATTGACATTTTTCTAAAAAAGTGGAGATAACTAAAGAGGTTTTCTAAAATGATAATGACAGTTAATAATTTATTAGGGGTTTAACATGAAAAAGTACAGAGTAGCTGTAATCCCGGGTGATGGTATAGGAAAAGAGGTTGTTCCAGAAGGCATTAGGGTACTTGATGCCGCAGGCGATAGGTTTGGTTTTTCCTTTGACTGGCATTTCTTCCCATGGGGTTGCGAATACTACCATGAAACAGGTCATATGATGCCCCAGGATGGCATTGAAATTTTAAGTAAATTTGATGCCATTTTTTTAGGGGCTGTAGGTGCCCCCTCTGTCCCAGACCATATCTCTTTATGGGGATTGCTTATCCCTATAAGGAGAAGATTTCAGCAATATGTAAATCTAAGACCTGTTAAGCTTTTAAGGGGTATTGAAAGCCCATTAAAGAATATAAAAAAAGGCGATATCGAGTTTTATATCGTAAGGGAAAACAATGAAGGGGAGTATTCCAATATAGGCGGTAGAATCTATACAGGTACTGATCAGGAGATGGCTGTTCAGGAAACAGTGTTTACCCGCAAAGGCGTAGAAAGAATAATTAGATATGCCTTTGAACTCGCAAAAAAATTAAATAAAAAAAGGGTTACATCTGCTACAAAATCAAACGGTATCATTTATACGATGACATACTGGGATGAAATTTTTGCCGAGATTGCCTCTTTATACCCTGATATAGAACATGACCAGTACCATATAGACAATCTCACCACCCTATTTATAAGAAATCCACAGAGATTTAGTGTTATTGTGGCCAGCAACCTTTTTGGCGATATTTTGTCTGATTTAGGACCCGCCATAACAGGAAGTCTTGGCATTGCCCCATCGGCAAACCTTAATCCTGAAAGGAAATTTCCCTCCATGTTTGAACCCGTTCATGGCTCAGCCCCTGACATTGCAGGCAAGAACATAGCAAACCCTATAGGACAGATACTATCCGGGGCTATGATGCTTGAGCATTTCGGACATATTGAAGCAGCAAAAGCTATCGAACAAGCAGTGGAAATAGTTATTTCTGATAAATGTATAAAAACCCCTGATATAGGGGGTAATTCATCAACAGTTGAGGTAGGTACAGCTATATCAGAGATGGTTAAAAAACAATAAAAAAACTTTTTTTGAAAGATCTTACTTCCTCAAGAGAAATACTTTATCGTTTTCTTTAACCTTTTCTTTCACCTTCACACCTACATCCTTGCCCTTCTCCACCCTGTCCACGAATTCATGTTCTACCTGCATGGATTCTATTTCCTGTTCAAAATCTGTGGAAGTACCCTTAAATTTTACCCTGTCTCCCACTTTAAGTTCGCCCTCTGTTATTCTAATTGCCGCAACCCCAATCTTTGAAAAGTATTTTATAACCTTACCAATCTCTATCTCCTCCATAGCTCCTCCCAATTTTTCTTGTTTTGTAAATATTCTAACATTTTAAATTTTCTTTAAAAAGAAAAAAATAAAAGATGGAAATCATTACGCATCTGGCCTCATAGTTTTGTTGATTAGAAAAAAAATATGTGTTAATTTAAAAATGGTGATGGAGTTCACCTTATAACCGCCTTACCCGGCTGATAACTCCTACCGATTTTTAAAATCATTTCACAAAAATTGATGCTCCACATTTGTGAAATGAAAACGGGAGGAGACATGGAACAAAAGGATTTCTTAACTACTGAATTAAAATCAGACCGAGGAATATCTTTACAGATCCTTCACAGAATAAAAGAGATAACAAAAGAGTTTCAAATTGTCTCTTTAAATCGTCAGATAGATGTATGCGAGGCCCTCTCCAAAGAGAGCCCTATTATTGATGTGGCCATCCTCGGACAGTTCAAGGCTGGAAAAAGTTCTTTTATTAACAGCATTATAGGAAAAAAGGTCCTGCCAGTGGGTGCTATCCCAGTAACTACAGTTATAACCCGTATCCAATACGGGCCTCAGGAGAGTGCCATAGTTTCATTTTTTGATAAAAAAAGGATAAAGGTAGGCTTAGATGAAATTGAAGAGTATATTTCAGAATCAAAAAATACTGCAAACAAGAAAAACGTGGAGGTAGTGGATATCGAGTTACCCACCCTTGAAAACTATCCAGGATTGCGTCTTGTAGATACCCCAGGTTTGGGAAGTATCTTTAAATACAACACAGAATTGTCCGAGGAATGGCTTCCAGAGGTGGGTGCTGCCATAATTGCCATAAGCTCTGATAGACCCCTTTCTGAGAATGATTTGAATCTTATCAAGGAATTGATGGAATTTACCCCAAGGGTTATCATTCTTCTTACAAAGGTGGACCTTCTAACAGAGGAACAGCAGAAAGAAGTGGTGAAGTTTTTCAAAGATTCCTTGAAAAAGGAATTTAATACAGACTTTCAGATTTTACTGTATTCTATCATCAAAGATACGGAACTTTACAAAAGATGGATCGATAAACTCTTAACAAGTCTTTCAATAAACAGGGATTCAGAATTTAAAGGCATTTTAAACCACAAACTCAGATCCATTACAAGACAGTGTATAAGCTACTTAGATATTGCGTATAAAACATCTTCCGCTGCTGATTCAGAAAGGGAACAGTTAAAAAAGGTCATCTTTGATGAAAAGGTAAACTATGAGCTCATTCAGTCAGAGCTTTCCCTTATTGCAAGGGAGAACAAACTCCAAACAAGGGAGCTCATCTCAAATTATCTCAATGAAAATCACAGGAAAAAGCTTATACAGAAACTCACAAAAAAACTTGCCGAAGATATGTCTCAATGGAAAGGTAATCTCTGGAGGCTAACAAGGAACTATGAAAACTGGCTTATGGAAAATATGACATTAGAGATGGATCATATATCGAGGACAGAATACAAACAGTTTTTCGGGACTTTGAAAAAGGCACACAACTCCATCTCCCGTTCTGTTGAGCTGTTTAGAAATTTACTTGACAGAAACATAGAAAAGGTACTTGGTATCAAACCTAACACTGTAAACTGGATAGTGGATGTTTCAGAGCCTGAACATCCTGATGTGGCATTCACAAAGACATTCGATTTTCATTTTGACCTTCTGTGGTTTCTATTTCCCATGTTTATATTTCGCAAAATTTTTGAAAAACACTTTATAAAACAGATACCCGGAGTTGTGGATATCCATCTTTCAAGGCTTGCCTATCAATGGGAAGTGAGGATCAATAAAACCATAGATGAAATAAAGAATCAGGCCCTTGAGTTTATAAAGAATGAGCTTGCCACCATAGAGGCCCTTCTTACACAGGCAGGGGGAAAAACAGAAAAAATCATGGCAGAAAAGGATGAACTTCTGGAACTATTGAAAAAAACAGGCTCTTAAATATTTATCCGTACTCTTCAAGGTAACGCTCGATATATTCTGTTACATTTTCATTTGGCCGATAGACGCCAAAATGACCCTCACAAAGTATATCTGCTTTTAGTGCAAGAAGTCTTTCCATGGATTTTTTCCAGTCCGACAGATTTGCACCGAATTCAGGCAGAAATGGGCCATGGATATCCTGACCGAATAGCACCCTTTTGTCATGTATATCAAGATAAACTGATATGGAGCCTGGGGTATGACCCGGTGTATGAAGACAAACGACTTTATTATTACCAAACTCTATAATCTCTTCTGTCTCTTTTAATTTCACATCAACAGGAAGGGGTTTAAAATCTACGCCATACCAGTAGGCAGCGGTCATCCTTTTATCACCCCTTTCTACAATCTCCGCATCTTTCTCATGCATAATGATCTGGGCGCCAAAACGTTTTCTTAATTCTTCTGCACCACCCACATGGTCTATATGACAGTGGGTAAGTATAATCTTTGAAAGTTTTTTTGGCTCAAGCCCAACTTTTTCTATATTTTTAATCAATGCATCCACACTATCTCCTGCACCCGTATCGATCATGATAAGCTCGCCTAAGTCAATGAGATATATGGAGCAATCCTTTGAATCTGTCATACCTGAATCACCTATAATGTAAATATCTTTTATAATTTCAACAGGTTTCATTTCAACCTCTATTAGATGATATTTGTTTTAAGTTTTCTTTTGACTAATATAACCTAAATTGTATAATAAAATCAAAGAGGAGGGCCAATGAAACGCATAATTTTTATTGCGTTTTTATTTGTGATTTTTTTCTCATCTATTTTATCAGCCTCTGAAAGGGGTATTAAAACCATCACCGGAGAAGTCATTGTCATAGATACTGGCGAAAGGTCGATCCTTGTAAAGAAAATCATGGGAAAACAGGAACTTATAAATGGAGGTATAGTGGATGATAACACAGAGATTATCATATCCGGCAAAAAAGGCACGCTGGAAGACATAAAGGTGAGCGACAGGGTCACGCTGTTTATGACCATAAGAGATGAGGATGTTTATATAAAGAAGATCATTAAAAAATAGTTTAAATCATTCGTATTCCTTTGGCACCGCACATATAATAATAAACGGATTATTTAGAGATTTATTTTTGTATTGATGTTTTTCTCCGGGCATGAT
>JAOAFK010000213.1 GCA_026416315.1 Syntrophorhabdaceae bacterium
CAGTATGTGGTGTGCTCTTTGGAAAGGTTTTGGATCTCATCACAGGTGGTAAAGTAAATCCCCTTATAGGTGCTGCAGGGATCTCAGCATTTCCCATGTCAGCCCGTGTGGTTCAGAAGGAAGGTCAGAAATATAACAAGAAGAACTATCTCCTCATGCATGCCATGGGTGCAAATGCAGGTGGCCAGGTGGGTTCTGTCATGGCAGCAGCGGTGATGCTTTCCGTGCTGAAGGGTATGGGTGTGATTTAAATTAATATTGACAAAACTTTTTTAAAGATATAAAAAATTATTAGCAAATAAATATGCCCAAAAAAATTAAGATTTTTCTTTCGATTTATATATCATTTATTCTTTCTTTATTTTCAACCCTTGCAATTAATACAAATTTAAACCAATTACAAGATTACCCATTATCATATACGAACTTAGAAGATATTGAGAAAGAATGTATTGCAATAGAAATCACTAATAAAAACATAAATAAACTTGCCTTAGTTAAAATTGCATCAAAGATAAAGCAAAATTATTGTGTTATTGAAAATTCAATTGTAGTTATATTAACAATCATAAAAGCTCCTTCCCAGTTATATCACCCATTACGCTGTTAGAATATTTTTCCCTTCACATTTAAAAAATTATTATCAAAACAAGGAGGGAAAAATGTTCTGGTTTAAGAAAAGTATAGAAAAAAAGGGAAAGCTTTCAAAACCTGAAGAATTACCAAGTATTGTACAAAATTATCTTGCAAACGAAAAAAAGATTGATGCAAATATTGTAACCCTTCTAAGAATGGTAAAAATAAAAGATGACACAGAAGAAGGTCTTTTCCATATTAGAATTTTTGACAATTCAGATGCGCTTGCAAAGGATATAGAGGTCCACAATTATAGGTCTCTTGACGACCATCCTGACCTTATAATCTTTGAAGGGGTTTTCAATCAAAAAACAAAGGATGTTAATTTAGAACAAAAGAATACATTTATTTGGGATGTCCCTATATTAACCCAGGAGGAAATTCAGAAAAAGATAGAAGCCCTCTCTAAGCCTGGTGAAAGTGTTTTTTTCTATATGGCAAGAGGCGGCAAACATGGAGGCCCCCTTGGTATGGGTGCTACTGTAATTGAACTTAACCCTAAGTATCCAGGCAAAAAACAGAAAAAGTATATTGTGTATTTAGCTAATGTAGTTGATATGAAACCTGTTGAAAACAAAGAAGAGGGTTTTAGATTCAATGACCCGAAAAAGATTGCTGTATGGGTTAAAAATGGTCACCATAAACGTATGTATGCATCGTAATATGATTAACTTTTGTTATTCTAAAAAAAGGGGGGATGGTCATGAGAGAGGAAAAAGAACGTATAACTTATAAAACATTTGCTGAAGTGAAAGAAACATTGTCGCCTCAAGAAGAACTTTTCGAACGCTGGCGTAATACAATAGGTTTATTTCTTGGTCCTTTAACAGCAATTATTCTTTGGACAATTCACATGCCATCTATTTCATACAAGGCACATGTACTCGCAGGAATTATTGGGTGGATAGTTGTATGGTGGATTACAGAACCCATTCCTATCCCTATAAGTGCCTTAATCGGGGCTGTCCTCTGTGTTATTTTAAATGTGGCAAACGCAAAGGTTGCCTTTGCACCGTTTGCAGATCCAACTATTTACCTGTTTCTGGGGAGCTTCATTCTTGCTGAGGCCATGGCAATCCATGGTCTTGATAAACGATTTGCCTACGGTATAATGTCCATAAGCTGGGTTGGAAACAGCACGGCAAAAATACTCTTTGCCTACGGCGCTATAGCAGCTTTCATCTCCATGTGGATCAGCAACACAGCAGCAACAGCTATGATGTACCCAATAGGACTCGGTATCGTTTATGCCATGGCAGAAATTGTAGCTGAAAAATCTGGAAAAGATGTTGATCCGACACGTCTCAGGTATGCGACAGGTATGATGCTGATGGTTGCCTATTCAGCATCAGCAGGTGGTATTGGAACCCCTGTAGGCACACCCCCAAATCTCATTGGCATTGCAATGATCGAGAAATTTTGTCATGTAAAAATACCTTTCTTTCAATGGATGCTCTTTGCCATCCCAATTCTAATACTTATGTATTTTCTCCTTTTTGCCATCATGTATTTCCTACACAAACCTGAGATCACACATGTAGAAGGGAGTCACGATTATGTTAAAAGAGAGAAGGAAAGGCTCGGAAAGTGGACAAGGGGACAGAAAAATGCTCTCATAGCATTTATTGTGACCGTTGTACTTTGGATAATACCAGGTTTTCTTGCAATTATGTACGGAACTACATCATCCCCTTCAAAATTTTATGGCGACCGCATGCCCGAAGCCGTTGCAGCCCTTATAGGTGCGGGGCTTCTCTTTATATTGCCTGTTAACTGGAAGGAGCGCGAATTTACTATATCATGGAAACAGGCCACAAAAATTGACTGGGGAACTTTGCTTCTTTTTGGCGGAGGCATTACATTAGGTAACCTCATGTTTGATACAAAACTTGCCGAGGCTGTGGGCAAAGGTCTTTTGAATTTAAGCGGAGCAACCTCAGTCTGGGGGATTACATTCGCTGCTATCTTTATATCAATCCTTGTCAGTGAGGCTACATCAAACACAGCTTCTGCTAACATGGTAGTTCCTGTTATGATATCTCTTTCAATTGCTGCTGGTGTCAATCCTGTCCCACCAGCAATTGGGGCAACTTTAGGTGCAAGCTGGGGTTTTATGCTGCCTGTATCAACACCGCCTAATGCCATTGTTTATGGATCAGGCATGATACCCATTACAAAAATGATCCGTGCAGGAATCTGGTTCGACATTCTTGGTGGTCTTCTCCTATGGATTGGTCTCAGGATTTTGCTGCCCATAGTGGGGCTTGCATAAAATTTATGATATAATTCAATTATGGTTTCAGATATTGAAAAGACAAAAACCATTAAAGGGAAAGCTGAAAAACACACTGAAAAATTAAAAGAGCTAACTGAATTAATTGATGTTGCAAAAGATGACATTATAATAAGAGAATTCAACATAAAGATTACCTTCTGAAATCACGGCACTGAAGAAAGATATGGATGGACAAAAAAAGAGGCAGAGGGTGAGATATCTCATGCGCTTCTAAAAACAGAATTTCCAAAATCCCTTGAAGAGATAAACGATGAGGTTATAAAAAAAGGTAGGTGGGAAGGTGAGCTAATACATACAAGGCGAGATGATACAAAGATTATAGTTGATAGTCGCTGGGTAGTGAGATGGGGAAAAGACGATAAACCCTCAGCAATAATGGAGATAAACACTGATATTACAAAAAGAAAAAAGGCAGAAGAGGCCCTACAGAAGGCAAAAGATGAACTTGAATTGAAAGCTTTGGAAAGAACAAAAGAGCTAATACAAACAAATGAGCGTCTAACATCAGAACTTATTAGAAGAAAAAGCGTTGAGGAGATGCTCTGGAAGGCTGCTGAGAGATATGAAAATCTTTTTGAGAATTCATCCGTAGGCATTTCATAGTAACCCGAGATGGTTTAATATTGAAACAAGTAAAATAATATCAACTTTTGCTGATGTTGTAATGAGCGGATAATACTTGCATTTGTAGGTGTTTCAGGTGACAATTACTTCTATATAGTATATATATTGTGACATGTTTAAAAATTTGAAAGAACTCATCATTGGACCGCCAAGGGATATTAAAGATACATCCCTTTTCCATAAGCTTTCTTTGATACCAATTCTTGCATGGATTGGTTTAGGTGCTGACGGGCTTTCCTCTTCTTCTTATGGACCGGAAGAGGCCTATAAACTGATAGGCTCACATAGCTACCTTGCAATATTTCTTGGAATCGCAACTGCCCTAACAGTTTTTGTTATATCCTATGCATATTCCCGTATTATAGAGCACTTTCCCCACGGAGGTGGTGGTTAT
>JAOAFK010000011.1 GCA_026416315.1 Syntrophorhabdaceae bacterium
ATGCCCTTCTCATCGAAGCAGGAGGAAACACAAATATAGAGTATGCTGTTTTGCAGGCCTTAGAAGAAAAAGACTCCATAGGCGGTATAGTGGAATGTAGGATAAATAATGTTCCAGCAGGTCTTGGAGAGCCCTTTTTTGACTCCTTTGAATCGGTTTTAAGTCATGGGATATTTTCCATCCCGGGGATTAAGGCAATAGAATTCGGTTGTGGGTTTAAATGCGCGAGTATGAAAGGGAGCATATATAATGATGAGATACTTGATATAAGAGGAAAAACAAAAACCAATCATGCAGGCGGTATAAATGGGGGTATTACAAATGGAAATGAAATCTATTTCAGAGTTGCTGTAAGACCTGCATCAAGCATAGATAAGATCCAGCAAACAGTAAATTTAAAAACAGGTGAAACCACTGAGATTTCAATAAAAGGCAGGCACGATACATGCATTGCCATAAGGATTCCCGTTATTGTAGAGGCGGTTGTGGCTATTGTGATTGCGGATTTTATGCTTTTAGAACAGAAACTCAAGAGGGTGTTTCAATGAGTAAAAGGAAATTAAATGCTTTAAGAATTCAAATAGATAAAATAGACCGCAAGATCATCCAGTTGTTAAAAAAAAGAATGGAGATTGCCGTAAAAGCAAAGATGTGTAAGGAAAAAATCCTCGATGCCAAAAGGGAGGAAGAAGTAATTAACAATGTAAGGATACTTTCAGAAAGTCCTTTGAGACCGGATTTCTCTGAGTCTATATATCGATTGATAATAGAGGAAAGCAGAAATGTTCAACAACAACAGAATGGGGGTGAAAATATATGAAGATATGTGTCCTTGGCTTCGGAAGGATGGGCTCATGGTTTGCAAAAGAGCTTGCATGGTCATGCGAAGTTGCTATCTACGATAAAGACCCAAAAAAGACAAAAGAGATTCAAAACGTAAAGGCATTTGATGAGCCATCCCATATTAAAACGTTTAAACCTGAAATTATCTTAAATGCCGTGAGTCTTAAAGACACAATCTCTGCATTTAAAGAAATAATACCATATCTTGAGGGTGGATGTATTTTATCAGATATTGCATCAATAAAGGGTGAACTTGATGATTTTTATAAAACAAGCGGTTTTGATTTTGTGTCCATGCACCCCATGTTCGGTCCCACTTTTGCAGATATGGGCTCATTGAAAAATGAGAGTGTGATCTTTATAAAAGGCTCTTGCAGGGACGGCGTTCTATTTTTTAAAGAATTTTTCCGTAGATACAAATTGAAATTTTTTGAATATACATTTGGCGAGCACGATGAGATGATGGCATATTCTCTAACCCTTCCTTTTATATGTTCTATGGCATTTTCTGCATCTGTAAAAAAAGGTGTGGTGCCTGGTACGACATTTGCGAGACATCTAAATATTGCAAAAAAACTTTTAAAAGAGGATGACCACCTGTTAGGTGAGATCCTGTTCAATAGATACTCCTTGCCCAAGCTCGATGAAATTACAGGAAAGCTTGAATATCTAAAGCATATAATCCGTGGAAAAGACCATGAGGAATTAGGTATTTTTCTCAAAAAGATAAGAGAGAATGTGGGTTAAATTGAGGTACACAAGATGAAAAAAACTCTCACATATAAAGAATTTTTAAATAAAAGACATAAACTTACATATCAAAAGAAAGAGTTTATCGGGGATCTTGACACCCCTCTTTCTTGCTATATAAAGCTGAAACAAGTGTTTTCTAAAAAACCTTCCTTTCTCCTTGAAAGTGTTGAACAGAAAGAAAGACTTGGTAGATTTTCCATCATTGGCTTTGAGCCTTTTTTAACCTTTAAAAGCATAGACAAAAAAGTGATTCTCAATGGGTTGATAGAGGATGAATTTGAAACGGATAACCCCTTTTACATATTAAAAGATATATTGAAAAAGTTCGATATACCCTCAAATGCCAATGGTTTAGGTTGTTTCGGTGGTGCAACGGGTCATGTGAACTATGATATGGTGAGATTTTTTGAGAAGATACCTGATATTTCAAAAGGGCACATAGATACATTCGATATGTACTTTGTTATACCCGAAAAGATTATAGTCTTTGACAATTTCACAAGAAAAATACACCTTGTCAACATAAAACCGGATTTAGAGTCAGAAAACCACACAGGATTAAATGAATTATACAAAATCATCTGTGAATCTGTGGCATTAAAAAGGGGTGCATGCTTCACTATAAAGGAACTACATCATGTTATATCTAAAAAAGACTTTGAAACTATGGTAAAAAAGGCAAAGGAATATATCTACAGGGGGGATATAATCCAGGTAGTCCTTTCCCAGAGGTTTGAAATAGAGACAGATATTGACAGCATAAGTCTTTACAGGGCATTGAGGATAATAAATCCATCTCCATATATGTTTCTCCTTGAATATCCAGAGTACAGCCTTATAGGGTCATCGCCTGAAACAATGGTAAGGTTGGAAGGCAGCGATGTGGAGGTAAGACCCATTGCTGGCACAAGAAAAAGGGGCAAAACAAATAAAGAAGATGAGGAGCTTGAAAAAGAGCTATTATCTGATGAAAAGGAGCTTGCAGAGCATACCATGCTTGTGGACCTTGGAAGAAACGATGTGGGCAGGATTGCAAGTATTGGCACTGTTAATGTTTCTGAACTGATGAACATCGAGAGGTATTCCCATGTGATGCACCTTGTGTCTTCTGTAAAGGGTAAAATAAAGGATGGCCTTGATGCCTTTGATGTGTTTCGTGCCACGTTTCCTGCCGGGACTGTCACAGGTGCACCTAAAATAAGGGCTATGGAGATAATTGAGGAACTCGAAAGGGAAAAAAGAGGTTTCTATGCAGGTGCCGTGGGGTATTTTGCCTTAAATGGGGACATGGATTTCTGTATTGCCATAAGGACATTTTTGAAAAAGGACAAAAAAGTATACATTCAGGCAGGGGCTGGAGTTGTGGCTGACTCAGTCCCTGAGAGAGAATATATGGAGACAATTTATAAGGCCCAGGGCCTTATAAAATCTATAATGGAGATAAAGGAGATCATAGGCTGATGCTTCTTTTGATCGATAACTATGACTCTTTCACTTATAACCTCTTTCAATATTTCGGTGAACTCGGTGAAGATGTTCTCGTGTTTAGAAACGATGAGGTTACCATTTCTGATATTGAAAGACTCTCTCCTGATAAGATTGTGATTTCACCGGGTCCCTGTACACCAGAAGAGGCGGGTATTTCTGTGGAAGCAGTAAGATATTTTGCTGATAAAGTGCCCATATTAGGTGTGTGTCTCGGTCATCAATCCATAGGATATGCCTTTGGGATAGAAGTCGTTCAGGCAAAAAGAATTGTCCACGGAAAGACAAGTCTTATCTTTCATGATGGAAAGACTATCTTTGAAGGATGTGCAAATCCTTTTTATGCCACAAGATATCATTCCCTGGCCTTAAAAGATGGAAAAAAGACAAGAGAGATATTTCATATCTCAGCATTAAGTGAAGACGGCGAGATCATGGGTATAAGGCATAAACACTTTCATATCGAGGGCGTTCAGTTTCATCCAGAATCTATCTTAACAGAAGAGGGAAAGAAGATTCTGGGTAATTTCTTAAAAATAGAAGGAGGGTTAAGGTCAGATGACCATCAGAGAGGCCATTGAAAAGGTTGTAAATCTTGAAGATTTAGGCGAAGAGGAGATGACAGAGGTTATGGAATCCATCATGACAGGAGAGGCTACAGCCTCACAGATTGCAGCATTTATAACAGCATTGAGAATTAAGGGTGAAACCATAGATGAAATTGTGGCTGCTGCAAAGGTGATGAGGGGAAGGGCAATAAGGTTGAACATTCCTGACAGTTACTCAAATGGTAAACCAGTAATCGATATTGTGGGTACAGGGGGCGATAAATCCATGACCTTCAATATTTCCACAACAACGGCTTTTGTGGTGGCAGCAGGGGGTGTGAAGGTTGCAAAGCATGGGAACAGGTCTGTTTCAAGTAGATGCGGAAGTGCCGATGTCCTTGAGGCATTAGGTATAAACATTGAGGCAACACCAGAGGCGGTGCAAACCCATATAGAAAAGGCAGGTATTGGTTTTCTTTTTGCACCCACATTTCACAGATCCATGAGGCATGCCCTAACACCAAGAAAGGAGATTGGAATCAGAACGGTCTTTAACATCCTTGGCCCTCTTACAAATCCTGCATTTACAAGGCATATCCTCGCAGGTGTATATAAAGATGACCTCTGCAAAATTTTCCCCCATGCATTAAAAAGATTAGGTGCTGAAAAGGCAATGGTGGTGCATGGTGTCGATGGACTCGATGAGATATCCATCTGTGGTGAAACATCTGTAGGTGAACTGTCAGGGGAGAACATTACATTTTATTCTATAAAACCTGAAGATTTTGGTCTTAATAGATACAGTCTTGAAGCATTAAAAGGGGGCGATGGTGAAACCAATGCAAAAATCTTAAAGGATATACTTTCAGGTAAGGAATACGGTGCAAAAAGGGATATAGTCCTTTTAAATGCAGGGGTAGGTTTCTATGTTGCAGATGTCTGTGCAACCATTAAAGAAGGAATCGAATATGCAACGCATATTATAGATTCTAGTCTTGCACTGAAAAAACTTAAGGATTTCATTGAGGTGGCAAAAAGATGACATTCCTTGAACAGGTGATTGAAGAAAAAAGACAGGATGTTAAGAGAAAAAAAGAAGAGAAATCCATCGAGGAATTAAAAAGCATGGGGTTATTATATAAAAAACGGCCTTTCTTTGAAGTATTCAAAAAAAGATATCCCCATGAGATAAAGATTATAGCAGAGATAAAGATGGCATCACCTTCAACTGGACTCATATCAAAAGATATATTACCTGAAAGACAGGCAATGGCATATGAAGCAGGAGGAGCACATTCCATATCTGTGATAACAGAGCATAGACATTTTAAAGGTAAAATGGAATACGTCCCTCTGGTTAAAAAAGCAGTGAACGTGGCTGTTTTGAGAAAGGATTTTATGGTTGATGTGTATGATGTATACGAGAGTAAGGCTTTAGGGGCAGATGCTGTGCTTTTGATTGGAGAGGCCCTTGAAAGGGAAATCATAAGAGATTGTTTAATGATAGCAAAAGAGATAGGTATCGACTGTGTTATAGAAATCCATGAATTATCCACCTTTGATAAGGTGGCAGATATGAATGGTTTTATCCTCGGTATAAACAATAGAGATTTAAAGACATTGGATGTAGATATATCAAAAGGACTTGAATTGCTTCAACAAATCCCATTGGATATACCTGTTATTATAGAAAGTGGCATTGAAAAGAGAGAAGATATTCTAATGTTTATGGAAAAGGGGGTATCTGGGTTTTTGGTGGGCACGACCCTTATGAGGTCAGAAAATCCCATGAAAAAGATAATGGAATTAAGAGGCATGGATGGGTACAAGGATTAAAATATGCGGTATAACAAATCTTGAAGATGCAATGGTCGCCTCTGAGCTTGGTGCATATGCCATAGGTTTTGTATTTTATAGAGGCAGCAAAAGATATATCCATCCTGAAAAAGCAGCAGAGATTTCAAAAAGATTGCCTGCCTTTATTTTAAAGGTGGGCGTATTTGTGGATAGCTCCTGTGAAGAAATCCTTGAGATAAAGAAACTGGCCATGCTTGACAGAATTCAGGTTTATAATGAAGAGTTGATTGAACATGGTCTTGACCCATCTATCACCATTATTGGATACAGGATAAAAGATGAAGAAGATATTAAAAAGGCAGAAACATCACGGGCATTTCCTTTACTTGATACCTATCATGAATCCTTATACGGTGGAACAGGTATAAGTTTTGACTGGAAATTATTAAAAGATTTCAAAAGGCCTTTTATCCTTGCAGGAGGCATAGGCTGTGATAATATTAAAGCTGCCCTTTGTCTTAAGCCATATGCCATTGATATCGCATCAGGCTGCGAAAGCTCTCCAGGCATAAAAGACCATAAAAAAATGGTGAAAATCTTTAAATCGGTATACGCAGAGGAGAGGCAATGAATAAAAAACAAGGCTATTTTGGTAACTACGGTGGTCAATTTGTCCCGGAGACACTCATGCCTGCTTTATCTGAACTAAAACATGCATTTTATTCCATTGGAAGGTCAGAGGCATTTAAAAAAGAGTTTTACTCCTATCTAAAAGATTATGTGGGAAGGCCCACACCCCTCTATTTAGCAGGTAATCTTTCAAAAAAACTCGGGTTTAAACTGTATCTGAAAAGGGAAGACTTATGTCATACAGGGGCACATAAGATAAACAATGCCATTGGTCAGGTGCTTCTTGCAAAAAAGATGGGGAAAGATAGAATTATAGCCGAGACAGGGGCGGGCCAGCATGGTGTGGCAACGGCAACCGCCTCATGCCTGTTTGGTTTAGAATGTACTGTATATATGGGCACAGAGGATATGGAAAGACAGGCAGTCAATGTCACAAGGATGAATTTGCTTGGTGCAAAAGTTGTGGGTGTAGATACGGGGAGTAAAACATTAAAGGATGCTATAAATGAGGCACTACGAGATTGGGTAACAAACATTCGAAATACCCATTATGTTTTAGGAACTGTATTTGGGCCACATCCATATCCCACGATGGTAAAGGAGTTTGTATCCATAATTGGAAAAGAGGCAATAAGGCAGATAAAAAATTATGAAGGCGTCTTGCCAGATGCGGTCATTGCATGTGTTGGTGGAGGCAGTAATGCCATGGGAATCTTCTATCCCTTTATAAAACATAAAGAGGTCAAACTCATCGGTGTTGAGGCAGGAGGAAAAGGTCCTGTTACAGGTTTACATGCCGCAAGGTTTACAGGTGGCAGGATTGGAGTCTTTCAAGGGGCAAAGAGTTTTATCCTCCAGGATGAAAACGGCCAGATTTTAAATACATATTCCATTTCAGCAGGCCTTGATTATGCAAGTGTTGGACCCGAACACTGTTATTTAAGGGATGAAGGGAGGGTCACATATGGGTATGCAAATGACGATGAGGTTGTTGAGGCCTTTAATGTTTTATCAAGAGAGGAAGGCATAATCCCTGCCCTTGAGAGTGCTCATGCCCTTGCATATCTTTTGAAAAATCAGTCAGATTTTAAAGACAAACTTGTTATTGTAAACCTTTCAGGCAGAGGGGATAAAGACCTCTCAACTGTTATAGATTATAAGAAGGGGCAATATGAACGAGATAATAAAAAGATTTAACTATTTAAAGATGGTGGGTAAAAAGGCATTTATCCCTTATATAACCGCTGGTGACCCTGACCTCGATGGTACAAAAGAGATATTAACTATGTTTGCAGAGGCAGGCGCAGACATAATTGAACTCGGGGTTCCATTTTCGGACCCCATGGCAGATGGACCTGTAATACAGGAGGCCATGGGACGCGCACTAAAAAATGGCACCAAGTTAAAGGATATATTCGGTTTGGTAAGTGATTTCAAAAGAAGACATAACATCCCTATTGTCCTTATGGGATATTACAATCCATTTTTCCAGTATGGTTTGGGTCAATTTGGACATGATTGTGCGGCATCAGGTGTGGATGGGGTTCTAACTGTGGATATGCCACCGGAAGAGGCAGGTGAGATGAAGGCG
>JAOAFK010000070.1 GCA_026416315.1 Syntrophorhabdaceae bacterium
ATAAGATCCATGTTTGAGGGTGATTTACTTGTAAGGGTTGGCAATGATGCCATCAATGATGCAACGACCCCTGAAGAGGCATTGAAAAACCTCGAGGCAGTTATACCTTTCATTGAATTACCCGATCTTGTATATGACCCGAATGTCAAGATGAACGGGCCGGCGATAGCCGCCATCAATGTAGGTGCAAGATATGGTGTAATGGGAGACCCCATTGTCCTTGAAGCCACAAAAGAGTGGATGGAAAGGCTTAAAAATTTTACCTTACAAATATACGATGGAGCAGGTGTATTGCTTACAGATGGAAAGGGTTCAGCCCTGCTTGGTGACCCATTGACTGTAGTTCTTTGGATAAAAGATTCTCTTTTGAAAGAAGGTAAAAAATTAAAAAAAGGTGATATCCTTTCTTTAGGAACGATTGGAAGGATGATGCCGGTAAAGCCGAACACAACAATAAAGGCTAAATATATTGACCTTGATCCTAAAGGACCTGTTGAGGTTACGGTAATATTTAAATAGTATAAAGATTTTCTGTGAAAACTAAAAAAGTTTTATTATTTTTTATCATACTACTTCTATCTTTCTCTTTCTGTTTTGCAGAACCTGTTGAAATTAGAATTCTTTATGTGAATGATTTCCATGGGTTTGCAGAAAGTTATAGAACTCCTGGTTCTGAAAGATTATTAGGTGGTGTTTCCTATCTTGCAGGTTTAATAGATAATCTTCGCAGGGAAAAACCGACCATTCTTCTTTCAGCAGGTGATATGATTCAGGGCAACAACTGGGCAAATCTGACTGAAGGAAAATCTGTAATTGAACTTATGAATGCCATGAGTTTTGATGCAATGGTCGTGGGAAATCATGAATTCGATTTCGGTTTAGATGTTTTAAAAAAAAGGATATCTGAGTCAAGCTTTTTCATACTGGGCGCAAATGTCTATGGGTTTGATGGATTAAAACCTTATATCATCAAAGAGCTGTCAGGTGTAAAGATAGGTATCATAGGTGTTATTACAGAGGATACCCCTAAATCAACCCATCCAAAGAATGTGGTGGGTTTAAAATTTTTTTCTGTGGAAGATACTGTGAAAAAATATCTGAAGGAATTAAATGGCAAGGCAGATGTGATAGTTGTTTTATCCCATATAGGTTTTTTTGCAGACAGACTCCTTGCACAGAATGTAAGAGGTATTGATATAATTGTAGGTGGCCACTCCCATACAAAAGTTGAAAAACCTCTTATGATAGGAAAAACCATAATAGTTCAGGCATGGGAACATGGAAAGGCCCTTGGTGTATTGGATTTGACATTAGAAAATGGAAAAACCATAAAATTTGAAGGTCAGCTGAAAGAGATAGGTCCTGAAATCGGTTTTGAGGATACGACCATAAAAGCCATTGTGGACAAATACGAAAAAATAGTCAATGCCACCCTCGGTGAGACAATAGGGACAGCGATTTGTGATTTAGAGGCTAAAGATGTGAGAAAGAAAGAAACGAGTCTTGGCAATTTAATTGCAGATATTATTCGAGAAAAAGCCGGTGCAGATATTGCGATAGTTAACGGCGGTTCCATAAGGACAGATATCCTTAAAGGTGAAATAAAAATAAGGGATGTCTATACTGTTTTACCCTTTGACAATTATATAGTTGCCATAAAAATGTCTGGAAAAAAGGTAAAAGAATCCATTGAACACGGTGTTTCTGCTGTTGAAGGTGATGCAGGTAGTTTTCCACAGGTATCGGGTATAAGATTTACATATAATCCTAACGCACCTCCTGGAGGAAGGATAAAAGAAATATATGTAGGTGATAAACCCCTTGATGAAAAAAAAAGAATACGTGGTTGCCACCAATGATTTTCTCGCAGCAGGAGGAGATGGTTATAAAACCTTTGCAGAGGTATTGTTGTCTTCAAAGGATTTTTCTATTACAGGTGGAGCAATTAAAGGGGAGAAGGTGGTATATTCTGATGCAGGGAGTTTTTTGAGGGATATAGTTGTGGAATACATTAAAACAAAAAAAGTGATAGAGGCAAAAACCGAAGGAAGGATAAAGGAAGTTATGGATAAATGAAGGTTTATGTAAATGGAAAACCCGTTGAACTCTTACCTGGTATGACTGTAAAGCATGCCCTTATCAGCTCAGGTTTAATAAAAGAGATTGAAGCAGGGAAAAAGGTCTATGATGAATGGGGCAATGAGATAGGGCTCGATGGAGCCCTTTCAGAAGGTGTTGAGATTTTTGTTGAAAAGGCAAAAAAAGAATAAAAAAACCTCTTATGATTAGATAAATGAGACTAAAAAGCTTAACCTTATCTGTAGTTTTTTCTGTAAGACTTATTAATTTTTATGTGAATTGTGATGTTTTTGGTGGATGCCATTTTTATTTTTGAATATATCCCAACTCCTTTAAACTTGCAAGTAAATTGGGTTGGTATTTAATATCTTTTTTGTTACCCCTTTGTTGAAATTTAACAATTCGTGATTATATTAGAAACAGTAATAAACATCGCCATTTAAATCCATTCTTAAATAAACTGGATTAAAAAATAATGGCAGATGAATAAAAAAAGGAAAAAAAGGAGTTAGATTATGAACTGGGATAAATTGACCATTAAGGCACAAGAAGCAATAGCAGAGGCCCAAAAATTAGCTGAGGCGCAAAGGCATCAGATGATTGAAAACGAACATCTCCTGTTTGCCCTTATAACACAGAAAGATGGTATCGTAAAGCCCATATTAGATAAGTTAGGGGTAAATCAGGGGGTGATTTTATCAGCCCTTGAAGGTCAGTTTAAAAAGATACCCAATGTTGAAGGTCATATACAGGTATACATCTCTCATGGTCTAAAAAATGCCATTGACCTTGCATTTAAGGAGGCGGAGAGATTAAAGGATGAATATGTGAGCACAGAGCATCTCCTAATAGGTATATGCGAAACAAAAGAAGGCGGTGCCTATCTCATCTTAAATAAAAACGGTGTTACAAGGGAGAGTATTTATACAGTATTAAAGGATATCAGGGGCTCTCAAAGGGTCACGGACCAGGCACCTGAAGAAAAATACCAGGCCCTTCAAAGATACTGTCGTGACCTTACAGAGGAGGCAAGAAAAGGTAAGCTCGACCCTGTCATAGGCAGAGATGAAGAGGTAAGGCGTGTGATGCAGGTGCTATCGAGAAGAACCAAAAACAACCCTGTAATAATAGGCGAGCCCGGTGTGGGTAAGACCGCAATAGTTGAAGGCCTTGCCCAAAGAATTGTAAATGGTGATGTGCCAGAAACATTGAAAAACAAAAGGGTCCTTGCCCTTGATCTCGGTGCCATGCTGGCAGGGGCCAAATACAGGGGTGAGTTTGAGGATAGGCTTAAGGCTGTTCTCAAAGAAATCAATGAGTCATCGGGAACAATTATACTATTTATAGATGAGCTCCATACTATTGTCGGTGCTGGTAGTGCTCAGGGTGCCATAGATGCATCCAATATGTTAAAACCTGCCCTTGCAAGGGGCGAATTGCGATGCATAGGCGCCACGACCCTCGATGAATATAGAAAATATGTGGAGAAAGACGCAGCCCTCGAAAGGAGATTCCAGCCAGTTTATGTGGGTGAGCCATCTGTTGAGGAGACAATAGCAATTTTAAGGGGTTTAAAGGAAAGATATGAACTCCATCACGGTGTTCGTATTAAGGATTCAGCTCTCATTGCAGCTGCAACCCTTTCACATAGATACATTACAGATAGATTTTTACCAGATAAGGCCATTGACCTTGTGGATGAGGCAGCCTCAAAGTTGAGGATGGAGATAGACAGTGTCCCCACAGAGATAGATGAAATTGAGAGAAAGATCATCCAGGTTCAGATCGAGATAGAGGCATTAAAAAAAGAAAAGGATGAGGCATCAAAGGAGCGGCTAAAGAGGCTCGAAGAAGAGTTAAATAACCTTAAAACAGAGGTTGCGGAAAAACGCTCTCACTGGGAAAAGGAAAAGAATCTCATAACAAAGATAAGTAGTATCAAAGAAGAGATAGACAGGGCAAAAACAGAGGCAGAAGAGGCAGAAAGAAAAGGCGATTTCGGCCGTGTTGCCGAGATCAGATATGGAAAAATTACAAGCCTCGAAAGGGAACTAACAGAGAGCAACAAGGCCCTCATAGAATTACAGAAGTCAAGAAAGATGTTGAGAGAAGAAGTGGATGAAGAAGATATAGCAAAGGTTGTATCAAAATGGACGGGTATCCCCGTGTCCAAGATGTTAGAAGGTGAAACAGAAAAACTTGTCCATATGGAAGAGAGGCTGCATAAACGGGTGATAGGTCAGGATGAAGCTGTATCAGCAGTGTCGAATACCATAAGGAGGGCAAGGGCAGGGCTTCAGGATCCCAATAGACCCCTTGGTTCGTTTCTTTTTCTCGGCCCTACTGGTGTCGGAAAAACAGAGCTTGCCAGGGCCCTTGCTGAGTTTCTTTTTGATGACGAACAGGCAATTGTCAGAATTGACATGAGTGAATTTATGGAAAAGCACTCTGTATCAAGGCTCATCGGTGCTCCTCCTGGATATGTGGGATATGAAGAGGGCGGTTATCTCACAGAGGCTGTAAGAAGAAGACCATACTCCATAGTGCTCCTTGATGAGGTGGAGAAGGCCCATCCTGAAGTATTCAATGTGCTCTTACAGGTGCTTGATGATGGAAGGCTCACAGATGGTCAGGGAAGAACTGTTGATTTCAAAAACACAGTGATTATCATGACATCCAATATAGGTAGTCAGTGGATTACAGATTTAGGCAGCAATGACTATGAAGAGCTTAAAAAGAGGGTTATGGATGCTGTGAAGATGCACTTTAAACCTGAATTTATAAACAGAATCGATGAAATGATCATCTTCAGGTCACTATCCATGGAAAATATAAAAGAAATTGTAAAATTACAACTATCATATCTCACAAAAAGGGCACAGGAGAGAGGAATAACCCTTGAATACTCTGATGCGTTAAAGGATTATATAGCAAGAGAAGGCTATGACCCTGCTTACGGTGCAAGGCCTTTAAAAAGGCTTATTCAGAAAAAGCTTCAGGACAGCCTTGCCCTTATGATTCTAAAAGGTGAGGTAAAGGAAGGTGATAAGATCCTAATAGACATAGATAGAAAGGAAAATATCATCTTTAAGCGCATAGAAGTATAAAAATACCATAAAATACCCCCCAATCTGTTGACAGATATAATTCACAATGTTAAGGTTAGAAAAAAGACTGGGGGGTTATTTTATGATTCACTATGCCTGGATAATAGCATTTACAGGGACCCTTGTGACTATACTTGCCCATGGTTTTGGTAGGATGTCCTATTCTGTAATACTTCCATCCATGAAGGACGGTCTTTCTTTAACTTACACCCAGCTTGGCTCCATAGCCACGGGCAACTTCATTGGGTATCTTTCCCTTGCCATAATTGGAGGTTTTTTAGCTGCTCGATTCGGTATCAGAAGGGTTGTCTTTTTGTCACTTATTGTCCTTGGTTTGAGTTTATTTCTTACAGGTTTTTCTCAATCTTTTATCTTTGCATTTTTTATGCGACTTATCTCAGGGCTTGGAAATGGTGGTAGTTATGTGCCCATTATGGCATTGCCTGCAGCATGGTTTGCCATGAAAAAGAGGGGCCTTGCAACAGGAATCGTTTCAGGGGGTATTGGGTTCGGTCTATTTCTCTCTGGCATAATACTGCCCCCTGTTATTTCAGCATTCGGTAAAGATGGATGGAGATATGCATGGTTTTTGTTGGGCATCATTGTCTTTGTATGTGCCTTTATCTGTTATACTTTTTTGAGGAACAATCCTAAAGAAAAAGGAACAACCATGTATGGTGGTGAGGAAGAACAGAAAGGCGGTCCAAGGGTTACACTGTTTTCTGCATTTAAAGATGTAATTGTGGAGCCTGAGATATGGAAATTAGGTTGCGTTTATTTCATGTATGGTTTTTCATATATTATTTATCTGACATTTTTTGTGGCTTATCTTACCAAAGAGATGGGTGTGAAGGCCACCGAAGCAGGGGGGATCTTTTCCATTCTTGGTATATTCAGTATATTCTGCGGTGTAATTTATGGCTGGATATCTGATATGTTAGGGAGAAAATACGGCTCCATGCTTGCATATTTAAACCTTGCCATCTCATACGCAATATTTGCCTTGTGGAGAGAGCCAGCTGGTTTCTATGTATCTGCCATTACATTTGGCATAGCTGCATTTTCTATTCCAACAATAATGGCAGCAGCATCGGGAGATGCAGTGGGAGGCAGGCTTGCCCCTGCAGGTCTTGGCTTTATCACCTTATTTTTCGGGATAGGCCAAGCCTTGGGCCCTGTAATTGGTGGATGGCTTAAGGACACAACAGGTACATTTACATATGCCTTTTTACTCTCTGCTGGTGTATCCCTTTTAGGTGCAGTGGGTTCTTTGATATTAAAAAAGAAGACTGTATAGTTTTTTAAAAAAGATCAGCTAACCATCCATAAAACATGCGACCTTATGGGTATCATCTCCAATAAGGGATGGTTTTTCATTTCTGCATCTTTCTTTTTTTATGGTGCACCTCATATAATAAGGGCAGCCATATGCGATATCATCCTTCATATCGAATCCTATTTTTATAAAATCTCCTTTTATGGATTCAATAAGCATCTTTGTATATGGATGCAAAGGATTATAGAACACCTCTTGCTTTTTTCCAGATTCAACTACCCTTCCTTTGAAAACCACGATTATCTCATCGGAAATAAACCGCACGATATTCAAATCATGGGACACAAAGATCATGGATATGTTTCTTTTTTCCTTTATATCAAGAAAGAGGTTAATAATCTGTGCCTGAATGGATACATCAAGGGAGGATACAGGCTCATCTGCCACAATGAGTTTTGGATTTGTGGCAATGGCCCTGCCTATGGCAACACGTTGCCTTTGACCGCCGCTCATTTCATGGGGATATTTAAAAACAAAATCTTCATCGAGACCAACATCCTTAAGTATATCCGTTACCTGGGAAATAACACCCTTTTTATCAGTGAATCCGTGAAATATAAGGGCCTCTCCGATTGTTTCGTAAACCTTTTTTCTCGGGTTAAGGGATGAATAGGGATCCTGAAATATGATCTGCATATCCTTTCTCAATGACCTCATTTCACTTTTCTTTAAGGTTGTTAAGTCTCTGCCTTCAAAGAAGACCTTTCCACCATCTGGTTTTTCAAGAAAAAGTATACATCTTGCAAGTGTGCTTTTCCCCGAGCCACTTTCACCCACAATACCCAAGGTAGAGCCTTTTGAGAGGTCAAAGGATATGGAATCCACAGCATTTATGACCTCTTTTTTTGAGGAAAATAGTGACCTTTTTACCTCATAAGTTTTTTTTAATTCTAAAACAGATAACAGCGTATCCACCTTCCATTACCTAAATTTTTGAATTCAGGTTCTTCTTTCTTGCACCTATCCATCACATAGACACATCTGGGATGAAATTTACAACCCTCTGGCAATTCAGACAATCTTGGTACAAAACCTGGAATCACCTTCAGTCTTTTTTCATCAGGTCTTAATGCAAAAATAGAATCAATCAGACCTCTACTATATGGATGAAGGGGTTCATGAAAAAAATCATCAACAGGTGCCTCTTCAAGGATTCTTCCTGCATACATAATACCGATTGTGTCACCGAATCTTTTCATAATATTGAGATTGTGGGTGATAAAGAGCATGGACATGTTATGGTGTGCCATGATTTCCTTTAAAAGCAAAAGGATATGTGCCTCTGTTGCCACATCGAGGGCAGTTGTCGGTTCGTCTGCAATTAGAAGAGATGGATTACACGATATGGCAATGGCAATAAGAACCCTTTGTCTCTGCCCACCACTTAACTGATGGGGATACTGATAATATCTCTTATCAGGGTTATCGAAACCGACTTTTCTTAATAATTCCATGGATTGTTCCTTTGCCTTTGCTCTGGATAGGCCTTTATGAACCATTAATGTTTCAGAAATCTGCTCACCTATCTGAATGACAGGGTTTAAGGCTGTCATGGGTTCTTGAAAAATCATTCCAATTCTATTCCCCCTTATATCTTCCATCTCTTTATCCGTTAATGATAAAAGGTTTTTTCCTTCGAAAAATATTTTTCCCCCCGATATTTTTCCCGGTGGAGGGATAAGTCTCATGATGGAAAGGGCTGTCATGGTCTTACCAGAACCGCTTTCTCCTATGAGGCCGAATACCTTTCCTTTTTCAATGACAAGATCCAGGCCACTGATAACAGTTATGACCTGGGAGTCTATGAAAAAACTCGTATAAAGATTTGAAATTTCTATAATATAATCTTTCACAATAAAAACTCTTTGATTATTTTAACCCTATGCATTATACTAATCCCATAAAAAATGGCAAGCCTTTTGTGCGCCATAATTTTATTCTTCTATTTTTTTAATAACGGTCAAGCCATGGAAATTATAAAACTGAATGAACCAGTAGATGACAAAACTATTTATTTTAAAGATCTCATTAACAAAAGATATACGGTGAGGGACTATAGAGACACGCCATTAAATATAGAGGACCTTTCATATATCCTCTGGGCTGCTTATGGTTTCAAAAAGGACGGTGGGAGGACCGTGCCTTCCGCAGGGGCACTTTATCCTCTAAACTTATATGTAGCCTGTGGAAATTTAGAGATTAAAAAGGGAGAAAAGGCGCAAAAGGGTTTGTATGCATATGAACCTCATAAACACGAGCTGGTCCTTATAAAAAATCAGGATATCAGGACACACATTGCAAGGGCATCATTGTCTCAGATGTGGATGGCCCATGCACCGTGTATGATAATAATCACCTGTGAATACAGCCGTATAACCTTTAAATACAGGGAAAGAGGTATTAGATACGCCCATATGGAGGTGGGCAATGTATCTCAGAATATATCCCTTGCTGCCTTTAATAGGGGGCTTGCCTGCGGTATCGTGGGTGCATTCTATGATGATGATGTAAAGGCTGTGCTTGGCATAAAAGAAACCCATGAACCCCTTTTACTTATGCCCATCGGCTATAAGAAATAAATCTTTGAAGGAGCATTTATGATAGATGAAGAATTAAAAGAAGGCCTTACCTTTGATGATGTTTTATTGATCCCTGCCATGAGCAAGGTAATGCCAAAGGATGTGGATATCTCCACATATCTAACACGACAGATTAAACTTAATATACCCATAATCAGTGCTGCCATGGATACGGTAACGGAATCAAAAACAGCCATATGCCTTGCTCAGGAAGGAGGCATGGGTATAATCCATAGAAATATGAGTATTGAGGAGCAGGCCCAGGAGGTGGAAAAGGTAAAAAAGTCAGAAAGCGGCATGATTATAGACCCCATTACAATAAGACCAGAACAGAAGATAAGGGATGCCCTTGAATTGATGGCAAAATACAGGATATCAGGTATACCTGTCACAAAAGGAAAGAAACTTGTAGGTATTATAACAAACAGGGATTTGAGATTTGAGACAAACCTCGATGAAACCGTTGGAAATGTAATGACAAAAGAAAATCTCATCACAGTGAAAGAAGGGATCAGTCTTGAAGAATCAAAGAGTATACTCCATAAGCATAAGATAGAAAAACTGCTTGTTGTGGATGACAAATTTAATCTCAAGGGTTTAATCACCATAAAGGATATTGAAAAGATGAGGAAATACCCCAATTCCTGTAAAGACCATTTAGGAAGATTGAGGGTAGGGGCAGCCGTCGGGGTTGGACCTGATAGAGACAAAAGGGTAGAGGCGCTTCTGAAGGCAGGGTGCGATGTAATAGTAATTGACACAGCCCACGGTCATTCAAAAAATGTGATAGAAGCCATAAAAGACATAAAGAATAATTTTAAAAATGTGCAACTTATAGCAGGAAACATTGCAACTGCAGAAGGATGCGAGGCATTAATCAAGGCTGGATGCGATGCTGTAAAAGTAGGTGTGGGTCCTGGTTCTATATGCACCACAAGGATCATAGCAGGCGTTGGTGTTCCCCAGATAACAGCCATTATGGAGGCTTCAAAGGTCGCAAAAAAATATGAGATACCCATTATTGCCGATGGAGGTATAAAATTCTCTGGAGATATCACAAAGGCAATCGCAGCAGGAGCAGATTCTGTAATGATTGGCAATCTCTTTGCTGGCACAGATGAGACACCTGGAGAGATGATACTCTATCAGGGAAGAACGTATAAGGTATATAGGGGTATGGGCTCCCTGGAGGTGATGAAGGAAGGTAAATCAAGGGACAGATACTGTATAGATGAAACGGAAATGGAATCAAAGCTTGTACCCGAAGGTATAGAGGGTAGGGTGCCTTACAGGGGCTCCCTATCCATTGTGGTGCAGCAGCTTGCAGGAGGGTTAAGGGCAGGAATGGGTTATGTAGGATGTGTAAACATAAAAGAACTCCAGACAAAGACAAAATTTTTAAGGATTACTTCCGCTGGTCTCAGGGAAAGCCATGTCCATGATGTAATTATAACAAAAGAGGCCCCGAATTACAGGATTGAATAATGATGCATGACTATCATAGAGAAATAATTGTTATCCTTGACTTTGGTTCACAATATACCCAGCTGATAGCAAGAAAGGTAAGAGAACTTAAGGTATACTGTGAAATCTATCCTTATAATATACCAGTTGATAACATCATTTTGTTGAAACCTAAAGGGATAATCCTTTCCGGTGGACCAAAAAGCTTAACAAAAGAAGATGCGCCTGTTATTGGAAAGGAAATCTTTGACTTGAATATCCCCGTTTTAGGCATATGTTACGGATTACAGCTTATTACAAAACTCTTTGACGGTGAGGTAGATGCCTCCACAAAAAGGGAATACGGTAAATCCCATATTTTTATAGATGAACATGATAGCTTGTTAGAAGGTATAAAGGATGGTGATATTGTCTGGATGAGCCATCAGGACAGGATATTCACCATGCCTATTGGTTATAAAGCCCTTGCCCATTCTGAAAATTCACCCTATGCGGTCATAAAAGATAAAGATAGAGATATATACGGTGTTCAGTTCCATCCAGAGGTACATCATACACCAAAGGGAAAGCAGATACTGAAAAACTTTTTATATAAGATCTGCGGGTGCGAAGGACTTTATTCACCAAAGTCTTTTGTAGATGTGGCCACCGAACATATAAAAAGGGAAACAGGTGGTGAAAATGTGATTTGTGCATTAAGTGGTGGAGTTGATTCTTCTGTAGTTTCTGCACTGGTTCATAAGGCAATTGGTGACCGTCTACACTGCATCTTTGTAAATAACGGTCTTTTAAGAAAGAATGAGGTGGAAGAGGTCATAGGTGCCTTTGAAAATATCATGCACATAAAACTCCATTATGTAAATGCAGAGGAGAGTTTTTTGAAGGCATTAAAAGGTGTTAGAGACCCTGAAAGAAAGAGAAAAATTATAGGAAGGCTTTTTATAAAGATTTTTGAAGAAGAGGCAAAAAAGATAGGGAATGTAAAGTTCCTTGCCCAAGGCACCTTGTATCCTGATGTGATTGAAAGCGTTTCTTTTAAAGGTCCTTCGGCAACGATAAAAAGCCACCATAATGTGGGTGGGTTGCCAAAAAGGATGAGGCTCAAGCTCATTGAACCTTTGAGGGAGCTTTTCAAGGACGAGGTAAGGATAGTGGGAAGGGAGTTAGGTTTGCCTGATTTCATAGTAGAAAGGCAGCCATTTCCAGGTCCAGGACTTGCCATAAGGATCATAGGTGAGGTTACAAAGGAAAGGCTTGAACTTCTTCGTGAGGCAGACAGTATCGTAAGGGAAGAGATTGAAAGGAACAAAAGATTCAGACATATCTGGCAATCTTTTGCCATACTGATACCTGTAAAGACCGTAGGGGTAATGGGCGATGAAAGAACATATGCAAATGTTATTGCATTGAGGGTTGTAGAGAGTGAAGATGGAATGACAGCAGACTGGTCAAAACTCCCTTATGATGTTTTAGATAGGATATCAAGAAGGATCATCAATGAAGTGCCCGGGATAAACCGGGTTGTATATGACATCTCATCAAAACCACCGAGCACAATTGAATGGGAATAAAGATGAAAGAGTTTGTTCATCTCCATGTCCATACACAGTATAGTTTGCTTGATGGAGCAATTAGATTTGAGCCCTTATTTGACCTTGCAAAAAAATATGGAATGCCAGCTTGTAGCATCACAGACCATGGAAACATGTTCGGAGTGATAGATTTTTATTTCAGTGCAAAAGAGGTAGGTATAAAACCCATTATAGGTTGTGAGGCATATATATCACCTAAATCAAGGTTCGATAAAAAGACAAAAGGTGAGGATAATGCCTACCATGTGATCCTCCTTGCCATGAACAATAACGGCTATAAGAACCTTGTAAAACTCATCAGTATTGCCCAGTTAGAAGGTTTCTATTATGTACCCAGAATAGACAAAGAGGTGCTCAAAGCATACAATGAAGACCTCATATGCCTTACCGCCTGTATAAAAGGTGAGATTCCCAACAATATCTTGAAAGGTACTGAAAAGGCATTAAAAGAAAGCATTGAAGAGTATCTTTCCATTTTTGGAGATAGACTCTTTTTTGAACTTCAAGATAATGGCATTGCTGAACAGAGAACTGTAAACGAAAGACTTATAGAACTATCCCGCTATTACAATATACCTGTTGTAGCAACAAATGACTGCCATTATTTAAAAAAGGATGAGGCAAGGGCACATGAATTGCTTCTCTGCATCCAGACGAGAAAGAAACTATCCGATAAAGACAGGATGAGCTTTCAAACCGATGAGTTTTATTTCAAATCTCCTGATGAGATGTATAATGGGTTTTCAGGATATCCAGAGGCACTTAAAAATACAATAAGAATAGCAGAGATGTGCAATGTGGAGATAAAAACAGGAGTCTATCATTTTCCAGAATTCACTACACCTGACAATCTTAATATAAACGAATACCTTGAAAAAAAATGCAGGGATGGTTTTGAAAGAAAGTTAGATAAAATTAAGGCCTCATATAAGAACTTTAACGATGAGATACTCGAAGAATATAGAAGAAGACTCGAATATGAATTAAACGTGATAAAAAATACAAATTTTGCAGGCTATTTTCTCATCGTGTCCGATTTTATCAATTATGCAAAAGAGAAACAGATTCCCGTTGGTCCTGGCAGGGGTTCGGCAGCAGGAAGCCTGATAGCCTATTGCCTCGGCATAACAGATATAGACCCTATAAAATATAACCTACTATTCGAGAGATTTCTCAATCCGGAAAGGGTCTCCATGCCCGATATTGACGTGGATTTCTGTAAAAAGAGAAGGGATGAAGTAATACAGTACGTTACAGAAAAATACGGCAAGGAAAATGTGGCACAAATCATCACATTCGGAACTATGCAATCAAGGGCTGCTGTTAGGGATGTGGGAAGGGCACTGGGTATGCCCCTTGCAGAGGTGGACAGGATCGCAAAGCTAATCCCTCTTATGAGCAAAAGCATAAGGCATGCCATAGAAACTGAACCACAATTAAAACAGGTTTATGAAAGTGATAGGAATGTTAAGGAATTACTCGATTATGCCTCTACCCTTGAGGGTCTTGCGAGACATGCATCAACACATGCTGCAGGGATTGTTATATCCAATAAGGATTTAACAGAATATCTTCCATTGTACAGAGGCCAGAAGGGTGAAACAGTGACCCAGTACCCCATGAAGACCATAGAAAAAATAGGGCTCATAAAAATTGATTTTTTAGGCCTCGAAACATTGACGCTCATGCACGATGTTATAGAGATGTTAAAAAAAGATGGCATTGAAGTGGACATAGATAAAATTCCTCTTGATGATAAAAAGACATACGAACTTCTTTCATCTGGTGATACCTCCGGGGTGTTCCAGCTTGAAAGTAGAGGCATGAAAGACCTCTTGGTAAAGCTTAAACCATCAAAATTTGAGGACATCATGCCCCTTATTGCCTTATATCGGCCTGGACCACTTAAAAGCGGCATGGTAGAAGAATTCATTAGAAGAAAAAACAACCCCTCTCTTATAAAATACGAATTACCCTATCTTGAAGATATATTAAAAGAAACATACGGTGTCATAATATACCAGGAACAGATCATGAAGATCGCCGAGGTGCTTGCGGGATTTTCCATTAAAGATGCCGATGCATTAAGAAAGGCAATGGCAAAAAAGATACCAGAGGAGTTAGAAAGATATAGTGAACAGTTTGTAAAAGGTGCTGTTTCAAAAGGCATAAACAAAGAGACAGCAGAAAAGATATACAATATCATAAAGCAGTTTGGAGAATATGGATTCAATAAGTCCCATAGCACTGCCTATGGGTTGATCGCCTATCAGACAGCATATCTAAAGGCAAATTACTATATATACTATCTCACTGCCATGCTCACCACTGAGGTGAACAATACGGACAAATTGATAAAATATATCACAGAATGCAGAGAGGCGGGTATTGAGATTCTGCCACCTGATATAAATAAAAGCGATAAGTTTTTTAAAATAGAAAATAACAAGATTAGATTTGGTCTGGCAGGTATAAAAAATGTAGGCGATGCTGCCCTTGATAATATCATTGCTGTGAGAGAAAAAATAGGTGGTTTTAAATCTTTTGGAGAGTTCTGTGAATCAATAGATTCAAGAAAGGTAAATAAAAAAGTACTTGAAAGTCTTGCCAAGGCAGGATGTTTTGACAGTATGGGGCTTAAGCGCTCACAAGTCTTGCATTTAATAAAAGAGAGGGTGGATAAAAGCATTAAAAGAAACGAAAGAGCCATTATGCAGGCCTCCCTTTTTGATATGGATGATGAAGTCCATACAAATGGTTATTTTTTTCAGATACCTGAAATGGAAGAACTTTCATACAGAGAGCTCCTTGCAGGAGAAAAGGAGGCCTTTGGATTTTATTTCACCCAACACCCCCTTGAACCATATGAAAAGTTCATTAAAATCATCACAGAATTCGATACCCAGAGTATAAAAGAGATGGACATACAAGAGGATATAGATTTAGTGGGAGTTATAAACAGTTTTAAAGAAATTACCACAAAAAAGGGCGACAGAATGGCCTATGTGAATCTTGAAGACAAAAAGGGGATTATCGAGGCCATAGTATTTCCTGAAGTATATACAAAATCCATTGAGATCTTAAAGGGTGATAAGCCTATTGTGGTGAGTGGCTCCATAGAAAAGGTAGAAGAGGGCACAGCAAAGATAAGGACAAAAAAGATAACCCTCCTTGAAGATATAGTAAAAAAGATGGAAAACATCCTCGTTTTGAGATTAGACTGTAAGGTAATAAAAAGGGAAGAGATGAGAAGATTAAAAGAAATACTGACAACCATAAAAGGATATACAAAAGTTTTCATTGAGCTTCAGCTAAATGGTGATATCCAGAGGATCAAGATTCCCGAAATAAGAATAGACAGGGATAAGATAGACATCTTAACAAAACATTTTGAAAAAGGATTGAAAATCTATGAAATAAGAGGAGAACAGAGGGATGAGATACTATCTTGATTTTGAGAAAAAACTTGAGCCGTACGAGAGAAGATTGAATGAAATAAAAAAATTCTATACCCTTGATGACCCCCGGTATAACAAAGAGGTGCAGTCGATCAAGAGAAAGATTGCAAAGATAGAAAAGGAGATATATGGTGAGCTTACAAACTGGCAGAGATCTCAGCTATCAAGGCATGTGAATAGACCCCATACCCTTGACTATGTGGAGCATCTATTTACAGATTTTATTGAACTAAAGGGGGACAGAAAATTCAAAGATGACCCCGCAATAGTGGCCGGTTTTGCCAGTTTTGAAGAAAAAAATATTGCTGTTGTTGGGCACCAGAAGGGCAAAGACATCCGGGAGATGGCATATAGAAATTTTGGCATGTCCCATCCAGAAGGATACAGAAAGGCTGTAAGGGTAATGGATATGGCAAATAGATGGGGAAAACCTATCATAACCTTTGTGGATACACCAGGGGCATTTCCTGGCATCGGTGCAGAGGAGAGGGGTCAGGCAGAGGCAATTGCAACAAGTATAGAGTTTATGTTTACCCTCACAGTGCCTGTAATAACAGTCGTAATAGGTGAGGGAGGAAGCGGTGGAGCCTTGGCCATTGGTGTTGGAAATGCGATACTCATGCTTGAAAATGCCACTTATTCTGTTATCTCACCGGAGGGTTGTGCTGCGATTCTCTGGAGGGATGGTTCAAAGGCACCCCTTGCCGCAGAGGCGTTAAAACCCACAGCCCATGACCTGTATAAATTGAATGTAATCGATGAGGTCATTAAAGAACCCTTTGGCGGTGCCCATAGAAACTGGCAGGAAACATTTAATAATCTTAAACCTGTTCTGTCAAGGTATCTCAAAGATTTTGCGAAAAAAAATGGAGATGAATTAAAGGCATTAAGGTATGAAAAGTTTAGAAAAATGGGAGTTTTTGAGGAGAAGTGATGAAACATATAACTATGGACATAACAGATGTCCTTTCAAGTACTATAGGCGATGAAGGAATTGATGGCACATCTCTCCGGGAAGTAGCTTCAAAAATAAATGAGTTTAAAAAGTCCCTTTATAAGACACCCTATCCTTTTATGGATTTTCAATTAATACGTTCCCATTTAGGTGATATCCATGAAATAACAAAGAGTCTGGGAGAATTAAAGATAAAAAACCTTGTGCTTTTGGGTATTGGTGGTTCTTCCCTTGGAACAGAAACGATATTCCATGCCCTCCTGCACCCTCTTCACAATATTGAAGAAGATGCAAGGGGCAAAAAACCAAGATATTTCATCCTTGATAACATAGACCCTGTTAGAATAAAAAGTGTTGTTGAGTTGGTAAAGAGAGATAAAGAAGAGACATTGTTGATTGTGATCAGTAAATCTGGTGAGACGCCTGAAACGATGTCTCAATTCATGATATTCAAGGAGATTTTGAAATCAAGTAAAGACTATAAAAAAAGGATTGTCATTATTACTGATAAAAATAAAGGCATGTTGAGGGAGATTGTAAAAAAAGAAGGGTATCCATCTTTGCCTGTGCCTGAAGGCATAGGTGGAAGGTTTTCTGTACTGACACCTGTGGGAATGTTTCCATCCTCTGTTATGGGACTTAATATAGAAGAGATAATAAACGGTGCACAGGCCATGTCAGAACATATTGATAAGGCTGATTATAGAAAAAACCTTGCTGTTGTCCTTGCTTCTATACTTTATATAATGGACATGAAGGGTAAACATATCCACGTGATGATGCCTTACTGCGAGAAATTAAATGCTTTTGCAGACTGGTTTAGGCAACTCGAGGCAGAAAGTCTTGGTAAAAAAGGCATGGGCCCCACACCCCTAAAATCAACTGGGGTTACGGATCAACATTCTCAATTGCAGTTATATATCGATGGACCAAAGGATAAATGTATTACATTTTTATATTGTGGAGGCATTACTCAGCCCATACCTAATAGTATTCCATATATAGATGGGCTTGATTATCTTGGGGCCAAAGATATGGCAGAATTATTCCATGCAGAATTTTTAGGGACACGCAGATCCTTAACAGAGGCAAAGACACCGCATCTCACCATCACACTGAATGAAGTGAGCCTCTTTAATATAGGCGCTCTCTTTTTTTTATACGAAATGGTGATTGCCTTTATGGGATTTATGTATAATGTAGATGCCTTTGACCAGCCCGCTGTGGAATTAGGTAAAATCTATACAAAGGCCATCATGGGTAAAAAGGGTCTCGAAGACAAAAGGCTGACCATAGAAAAAGAACTAAAAGAAAAGAGGTCTGTAATAGAATTTTAAATTCCTGCAATTTGCATGCGCCACTCTATGCCGACCTGATCTCCTGACGCATAAAGACCATATATGATATGGCAAAGCAAATGGCAGTAATGGCAATGAGGGTAATTATATAGGGCAGAACAATCAGGAGGCTCTCCTTCAGTGATAGAGGACCTGAAAATCTCTCACTTGATATCTTCTCAAAAGGCCCAACAAATACAATAGACCGAGTTGTTTTTTTTGTAGGATCAACGATTGTGGCCGTTGCATCTGAATAGAGTACAATCGGTGAGGTTAAAGATATGGCCCTTTGAATGGAGATCTGCTTCACTATCGCATCAGGTTTATCAGGCCCTGCATCGGGAACAAAAGCCTTTGCTATGATGTTTGCTCCAAGGGAAACGAAAAAGGAGAAGAATATCCATACAGCAAGGGCGGCAAGGGCAGATGTGGTTACACTTCTAAATAGAATGGAAAATAAGATTGCCACACCAAGCCAGAATGAAATATATACCACACTGATTATCATATAGACAAAAATCCTCAAAATCTCATCAAATCCAGGCACAACACCCATTAACAACAGACCAAGTCCTGTTATCACAAGGATTATGGAGCATATCATGATGGCAATGGTGACTACACCGGCAAGAAACTTGCCGTTTATCACAGAATCACGATATATGGGCTGTGCAAGGACCCTGCTTAAAGTTCCTTCATTTTTTTCTCTGTTTATGAGGTCAAAGCCCATAATGAGCCCAATGAGCGGCCCAAAAAATGCCACAAACTGGACAAAAGAAAACAGCCCACCCTGGGATATAAATAGGAGGAGAAATACGAACTTCGGCTTTGCCACATCCTGCATTTCGTTCTTGATGGTCATACTGACCATGTATGCAATGATCAAACTTACCATGCAGATTAGGGCAAAGAGGATTATGAATCTATAGCTGCTGAAGTGGTCTGCGAGCTCCTTTTTAAATATCACCTTCAGGCCATGCATATCATGCCTCCTGAAAATACTTCATGTAGATCTCTTCAAGGGTATATTCTTCAGAGTCTACACCGAATTTCTCTTTTGCAAGGGTCTCTATAGTACCTTGGGCCACCATTTTTCCTTTTATTATAATGCCCATTCTGTTGCATAGTTTTTGCACCATTTCAAGAAAATGAGAACACAAGATGATGGTCATTTTCTGCTCTTTTGATAGATTTTCTATGAGTTCAATCATTTTATTTGTCGCATCAGGGTCAAGGCCAAGGGTTGGTTCATCTAAAAAGGCAACTTTTGGTTCTTTAACAATGAGTTCTGCAAGACCCAGACGTTGTTTCATACCCCTTGAATAGGCGCCTATCTTTTTTTTCGCCTCATTCTCAAGGCCAACTATGTTTAAGGCCTTATCAATCCTTTCTTTTGC
>JAOAFK010000078.1 GCA_026416315.1 Syntrophorhabdaceae bacterium
CCTTACTATCCGTTTGCCTTTGTTCTATCTTTGAGTTTTTTCATGCAGAGTTTAACAATACTGTATGACCTGATAAAAAAGATTAAGGAGTAAATAATGAGTGAGATACAGATAGGTATATACTCGATAATATTTCTTCTCATTTTGTTCTTAACAGGATTGGAGATGGCTTACTGCATGATAATTGCCGGTTTTTTAGGTTTCTCTTTTCTTATGGGCTTTTTACCTGCAGCAAATCTTATAATTAAAGATTTCTTTGATACTTTTACCACATACAGCTATACAGTTATCCCTCTATTTATACTCATGGGAGAATTTGCATCTAATTCCAATATTGCAAAAAGGCTCTATTCAGGTGCGCATAAATGGTTCGGACATATCCCTGGTGGACTTGCCATGACAACTATAGTCGGTGCAACGGCATTTAAGGCAATGTGCGGCTCAACACTGGCCACAGTGGGTACGTTTTCAAATCTTGCACTCCCTGAAATGAATAGATACAGATACAGCAAAGAACTATCAACAGGAACCATTGCTTCTGTCAGTACCCTCGGTATGATACTGCCACCCAGCACAGTGCTTATTATATATGGACTTGAGGTGGAACAGTCTATTGGAAGGCTATTTATCGCTGGAATTGTACCTTCAATTTTAATAGCCTTACTTATGATGATGGTTGTTGCAGGATGGGTTATGGCAAGGCCTGAAGTAGCACCAAAAGCTGAAAAGGCAACATGGAAAGAAAGGTTTGCAGCAATTCCAGAAGCTTTGATCATACTTATTGTCTTTGCCATTGTAATTGGTGGTATGATTACAGGATTTTTTAGTCCCACAGAGGCTGGTACTATAGGAACAGTTGCCATTTTTCTTCTTGCCTTAATAAGAAGAGAAGTGAGTAAAAAAATGGTGATAAATTCTATTAAGTCAGCACTAAAAACATCTATAATGGTTCTCATGCTCATTGCAGGGTCTAACATTTTTGGCCATTTTCTTGCCATAACGGAAATTCCCATGAAGGCAGCAGAATGGGCATCCACCTTACCCCTATCAGGCACGATGATTATGATTGTCATAATCATAATATACCTACTGGGTGGTTCTATAATGGATGACCTTGCCTTTATGGTTCTTGCCACACCCATATTCTTTCCAACGGCAATGAAACTCGGTTATGACCCCATATGGTTTGGCATAATGATATGCGTTACCTTAATGATTGGAGGTTTAATACCACCTATAGCAATTTATGTGTTTATTTTGGGAAACATAACAGGACTTCCTTTTAAAACGATTTACAAGGGTGTTCTACCCTTTCTTTTAAGCTTGATACTTGCTTTAATTTTACTTTTTGTTTTTCCGGATATTGCCCTGTGGCTTCCTAATTTAATGATGGGAAAAGGGTAAAGAGAATCAATTTACTAAATGAAAACCTGGAAATAAAAGAAGGAGGAAATCTAACATGAATCTTGCAAGGAATCTCGAAGCATCAGCATATTTCTTTCCCCAGAGACCTGCAATTTCAGAAGGTGATAAAAAAACCAATTATGATCAGTTAAATAAAATGGCAAACAGGATTGCCACCGGCCTGATAAAACAAGGGGTAAACCCCGGGGATCTGGTGGCCATGTGTTATCCTAATTCTACTGAATGGATTGCATTCTATTTTGGTGTCCTGAAGGCTGGTGCAGTGGCCATAACATTATCAAGTCTTTTAACAGGTGATGAACTTACAAATCTTATTACCCATGCGAAACCAAAAATAATATTTGCATCGGACAATAAACTCCCGGACCTGAAAAAATTAAAAAACGAAGGAACATTAGAAAAGATTATCTGTACTGATGGAGATATAGATCTTCCCCGTCTTATAGAAAGCGGAACAGAGACATTTAAAGCAATTGATAGAGACAGAACAGATACTGCGGCAATTCTATACACTGGAGGCACCACAGGTATCCCAAAAGGCGTTATGCTAAAACATGAATCTATTCTCTTTTCAAGCTACAGCATTGCATATTATGAAAGATCCACTGAAAAAGATGTGGCCTTGTGTTTTTTGCCATTTAACCACGTATTCGGCCAGATTCATATAATGAATTCAACGATAATGACAGCAGGCTGCCTTGAGTTGCTTCCTTCCTTTGATTTAGACAGAGTTTTAAAAATACTCGAAGAAGGAAAACTTACAAAATTTTTTGCAGTACCAACTGTCTATATAAGATTGCTTGGTGTCCCTGATTTAAAAAACAAAATAGGTCCACTTCGTTATTGCTTCTCTGCAGCAGCATCTATGGCCAGGGAAACGGTGAGGAAGTGGAAGGAGACCACAGGCATTACCATATCTGAATCTTATGGCATGACAGAGGCCATGCCCATTACCTTTAATCACTATTATCCAGAAAGGCATGTTGTAGGGTCTGTGGGTCACCCAGTACATGGCGTTGAGGTTCAAATAAGGGATACTTCAGGAAATATCCTTGAATATGGCCATGAAGGTGAAATATGTGTAAAAGGACCCAATGTTATGAAAGGATACCTGAATAATCCAGAAGGGACAAAAGAGGCTTTTTGGGAAGGTGGCTGGGTTCGATCAGGTGATATAGGTATATTTAATGAGGATGGCTATCTCTTTATAGTGGACAGGCTAAAAGATCTCATCATCACTGGTGGTGAGAATGTATTTCCAAGAGAGGTGGAAGAGGCCTTATATCAGATGCCTAAGGTAGAAGAATGTGCTGTAATAGGCCTTCCAGACAAAGAATGGGGTGAGAAGGTAGTTGCATGTATCGTCCCAAAACAGGGGCAGAAATTTACTGCAGAAGAGATGAAATCATTTCTCAAAACAAAGCTTTCACCCTTTAAAGTGCCAAAGGAATATATAGAATTTAGGGAATTTCCGAAAAGCCCTGCAGGTAAGATATTGAAAAGAATTATAAAAAAGAATTTACTCGAAGAAAGAAAATCTTAATTTGTAAAAGATTTTACTATAAAAATGACCCACAGATATGAATGCTGTGGGTCAAAATCATCTTTAGCCACACTCTGCCACAGCTTTTATAATATCACCTCTTGTTACTATACCCACAACGATATCGTTTTCAACAATAGGGATTCTATTGACACCTTTCTCTACCATTATTTTTGCCACATTAATTACGGATTCAACAGGGGTGACATAGATTACATCTGTTACCATAACATCCCTAACAGTAAGGGTATTAAAATTTTCTGATTTTACATTTTTTAAAATATCACTCTGGCATATGATACCTACAAGCTTCCCCTTTTCCACCACTGGCATGCCAGCAATGTTGAACAGTTCAAATTTATTTATTATAACCGTGAGTAATTCAGACGGATGGCATGTAATTACGTTTTTGTTCATAATTTCTACAACTTTCATAACCCCTCCTACAACCTTAATATTATAAAGACTGTCCAAACAGTAGTAGCTCCTGGATATATTTCTGTAGAGCCTCTACTGTCTTCATAGCCCTTCTAACCCTTTCTTTTTCTTCATAATTTAACATATCAGGGTCTATATAATTGGGATTGGATATTGGTTCCCCATTTCTTGTGCGCCTTACGTTAATCTGGTTAATCAATCTTACCTTTACAAAAGTTAGATATGCATATATAAGGTCATTATACATATCTTTTCTTATAACGCCTGTATCTTTTAGTATTTTTATGCGTTTTAAAGTATTTGTTTCGTAGATTTTACTTGAAAGGGCAAGCATTCTCACGGAAAGGATCAAAGGTGCCCATCCTGTTAGTTTTATGTTAAACTTACCTTTGAACTCACCTTCTTTTTCTGTTTTAAAATTACCAAAAAATGTTAGGGCTGTGGGCATTATAACTGCAGTCTTTGTAAACTCCCTCATAATATGCTTGTTATGGGAGAGAAAATCAAAAAAATAACCCATCAAATCATCGAAAAGCCTTCTATTACCCTTCAAAAGCCTTGCATCTGTAAGGATTATAATATCAAGAAGCTCAAAATCTTTATAATCATCTGCAACAGCATTTTTTATCTTTTTCTTCCATGAGGATATACTTCCAAACCATTTTGGGTTTGTGGGCATCACATTGCCCTTACATTTTTCAAAACCTACATGGTGCAATCTTTCCACTGCACGATGGGTGAATTCTTGAAAATAATATGACACAGCGTCTTCTGCATTATCTTTTATATTTGATTTGATAGTTAATTTTCTTAATGAATCAGAAACTTTCGCATTATTTGTATCATCGAACACAATGAGGTTATCTTGATCCGTCATAATGGTTTGCTCATCTCTTCCTTCACTTCCAAGTCCGACCCAGATATAATCAACAGGTGGTGGGCCAAACCCATCTTTTTTCAACTCTTCTTCTACAAGGAAAAGAACTTTTTTTGTTATGGCATCTCTTATAATTCTGAACAGGTCATGAACATCAACTACACTATCTTCTTCAAGGAAGAAATTTTCCACGCTTGTTTCTGCCTTCTTGTGATATTCTTTAAGTTCATCATAAGAAACTGCGTTATTTTCAATAATTTTAATTATGGATTCAATTTCAGACTGAAAGGTTTCATATTTTTTAAGGGATGAGACAAGATGATCTTTTAATTTCACTAATATATTATACCGGTCATGCCTGAGAAGGGTCATATCCTGCATGACTTCTTTGTGCTCGTTGACAAAACTTTCTACAATCTTAAAATTTAACGACATTACTTACCTAATATTTTTTCAAAGGTATCCTTACTTTTTATCAATTTTTCTCTTTTATCAAGCATAGAGGCATATTGTATTTTATTCTTTTTTATAACCTCTTCTGGTGCCTTTTCAAGAAAGGACCTATTTTTTATCTTCAATTCAAGCTTTTTAAGTTCTTCCTCTATCTTTGTGAGTTCTTTTTCAATCCTTCCGATTTCCTTTGGAACATCAATCAATCCCTCTATAGGAACAAATACCTCTATCCCATCATGGATCCCTATGGCTGCCTTCTCAGGAGGTTTATCAATAACGAATGATAGGTTCTGGAGTTTAGCAAGCTCCATGATGTAAAAAGAGTAACTATCTAACAGGTCTTTATATTTTTCTGTTTTTATTATGGCATTGACCTTTACATTCGGTCCAATACTCGTCTCACCTCTTATGTTTCTTAAAACATCAATGACGCCCATTATAATGGACATTTTCTCTTCACTTTCATGGTCAATAAGGCCTTTATCACTGACAGGAAAGCTTGATATCATAATACTTATATTATCTTTAACAGGTAGTCTCTGGTATATCTCTTCTGTAACAAACGGCATTATGGGATGGAGTAGCTTTAAGATATTGAGAAATACATAATATAAAACCTTTTTAGTGGTCGTATTATCAAAGGTGCGAACCTTACCGTACATATTGGGCTTGATTAGTTCAAGATACCAGTCGCAGAATTCCCTCCATATAAAACCATAAAGACCATTTGCTGCATCATTGAATCTATAATTGTTTAAACTCTCTGTAAAATCTTTAATAACTGTGGCTATCCTTGATAAAATCCATCTGTCAGGTAAGAAATGTGAGCTTTTCAATTCCTCTTGTCCTTGTGGGATACTATTTAAATCATCAATAAAAGTCAGAGAAAGTCTTGCTGCATTCCATACCTTATTTACAAAATTGCGTACACCCTCAATCCTTTCCTCTGAAAGAAGTATGTCTCTTCCTTGTGCTGCAAGCATTGCAAGAGAAAACCTAAATGCGTCTGTTCCGTACTTTTCAATTATGACAAGGGGATCTATTACATTTCCCTTTGACTTGCTCATCTTTTTTCCTTCTGCATCCCTTACAAGGGCATGAATATAAACATCCCTGAAAGGGACATCTTTCATAAACTTAATCCCCATCATTATCATTCGTGCAACCCAGAAAAATAGGATATCAAAACCGGTTATAAGAAGGGATGTAGGATAGAATTTCTTTAAGTCCTCTGTTTCTTCAGGCCATCCAAGGGTTGTAAAGGGCCAAAGGGCCGAAGAAAACCATGTATCAAGGACATCAGGGTCCTGCCTTAATTTTCCATTACACTTTTTGCAATACTGTAACTCATTAACAGATGCATATGTTTCATTACATTCATCACAATAAAAAACAGGTATTCTATGCCCCCACCAGATCTGTCTTGATATACACCAATCCCTTATGTTTTCCATCCAATCAAAATAGACCTTCTCCCACATCTCTGGAATGATGCGAACCCTATGCTCCCTAACTGCCTCTATAGCAGGGGCTGCAAGGGGCTTCATCTTTAAAAACCACTGGGTTGAAAGCGCTGGCTCCACTATAGTCTTGCATCTATAACACCTACCCACCCCAAGACCATATGGTTCAATCTTTACAAGAAGTTTCTTTTCTTTTAATTCTTCCACCAGTCTTTCTCTACATTCAAATCTATCCATTCCGTTGTAATGGACAGCATTTTCATTCATTGTTCCGTCTTCATTCATGACCTTTACTATATCGAGTTTGTGCCTTTTTCCAATCTCAAAGTCGTTTAGATCATGGGCAGGTGTCACCTTTAAGACACCTGTTCCAAAAGATATATCCACATAGTCGTCGCCAATCACAGGAATCTTTTTATTCACAATGGGCAGTATAACAAAACCACCTATATATTTTTTATACCGGTGGTCTTCTGGATTTACAGCAACGGCAGTATCTCCGAACATGGTCTCCGGCCTTGTTGTGGCAACGATCAAGGCACCTTCACCATTTACAAGGGGGTATTTTATATGATATAGAAAACCTGGTGTGTCTTCGTGCTCAGCCTCAAGGTCTGATAGAGCTGTTCTACACCTGGGACACCAGTTGATTATGTAATTGTCTCTATATATAAGACCTTCGTTGTATAGCCTCACAAAAACTTCTTTTACTGCTTGAGTAAGTCCTTCATCCATTGTAAAGCGCTCTTTCGACCAATCACAGGACGAACCAAGTCTTTTTAGCTGTTCGATTATGGTGTTGCCTGATTTTTCCTTCCATTGCCATACCCTTTCAATAAACTTTTCCCTTCCCAAATCCTCTCTTGTTAAGCCCTCTTTCGCTAATTCTCTCTCCACAACATTCTGTGTGGCAATACCGGCATGGTCTGTCCCTGGTACCCACAGGGCATTAAAACCTGCCATCCTTTTATATCTTGTTATTATATCCTGAAGGGTATTGTTTAAGGCATGGCCCATATGAAGCGAGCCTGTGACATTCGGCGGTGGTATAACCATAGAAAAGGGCTCACCTTCTGGATTTATGTTTGCTCTAAAAAATCCTCTTTCATTCCAGTATGTATACCATTTCTTCTCAATACCGTGAGGATCATATGTCTTTTCCATATCCATTCACCTTCTCATTAAATCTGATTTTAAAATACGCTACACTGGTATATTCCAGGGCAGAGGCAGAAAAAGCCTTTCAAAAAGGTTAAAGGCATATCTATCTGTCATGCTCGCAATGTAATCGCATACACACACGGCCTCTTCATCATAAAATTCAGTTTTTTTGGTTTCCTTCAAAAATGCATCGGGATGTTTCAAAAAATATTCATACAAATCTGTAATAATCCTTGAGCATTTCAAAAAATCCCCGTGGACAATATCCGTATCATAAACCCTTTCATAAAGAAAGTCTCTCAATTTAATAATATAATATTCAAGTTCTTCACCAAAACTGATGTTCATATCGCCGGACTCAATAGTTTCTTTTATAACGCCTCTCACCATTGTGTCAATCCTTTTTGAATTCGTTGTGCCAAGGAATTTTCTACAATCTTCAGGAATGTCCTTCTCACTTATTACCTTTCCAGTGATTGCATCGTCTATATCATGATTAATATAGGCAATTATATCAGCAACCCTTACCACTTCGGCCTCTTTTGTAAGGGGTTTATCTTGCTTATCTTTAATAATAATCTCCCCTTTTCCCTTTGAGTGTTTTAATATGCCATCACGGACTTCCATGGTAAGGTTTAGACCACAACCATCCTTCTCAAGGGTATCCACAACCCTCAGGCTCTGTTCATTGTGTTTAAATCCATATTTATGTATCTGGTTCAATACTTCTTCACCTGCATGGCCGAACGGTGTATGACCAAGGTCATGCCCTAAGGAAATGGCCTCTACAAGGTCTTCATTAAGCCCAAGGGATTTTGCAATTGTCCTTGCAATCTGCGATACCTCGAGGGTATGGGTGAGTCTGGTTCTATAATGGTCCCCTGTAGGGGCAAGAAATACCTGTGTTTTGTGTTTTAGTCTTCTGAATGATTTGCTATGGATAATCCTGTCTCTATCATGCTGGAACGCTGGTCTTATATCACATTCAGGTTCTTCTCTTAATCTACCCCTTGAATGCCTACTTAACTGGGCATAGGGTGACAATGTTAAAAATTCTCTTTCTTCAAGTCTTTCTCTTATAGTCATGGATTAAGATTTGCATCTTTATGGATACTGGGGAAGACTCATAAGAGAGGTCTTTTCATCAATCCCCAGAGCAATATTCATATTTTGCACAGCCTGTCCTGAGGCGCCTTTCACGAGATTGTCTATTGCTGAAACCACAACAAAACTTCCATCTTCGAATATTTTTAAGCCTATATCACAATAATTGGAAAATCTTACAAACCTTGTATCAGGATATGCACCGGGGTTTAAAATTCTTATAAATGGCTCGCAATCGTATGTTTCTCTATAGAGTAAAATAGCTTCTTCTGTGGTAAGCCGTTTATTCAGGGTACCGTAGATTGTGGTTAATATACCTCTATTCATGGGCAAAAGGTGGGGTACAAATTTTACCGTTATCTTCTGATATTTATTTATCTCTTTCTGTATCTCCGGCTCATGTCTGTGAATTCCTATGTTATATGGCCTGAATCCTTCTGAAACCTCACAGAATAGACTCCCGAGTTTTGCCTCCCTGCCTGCCCCACTTACTCCTGATTTGGAATCAATAAAGACATTGCCCTCAATAAGGTGATTTTTCACTAAAGGATATATTCCAAGAATGGCAGAGGTAGGATAGCAACCAGGATTACCTATAAGTTTTTTTGTTTTTATTGTCTCTCTGTAAAGTTCAGGAAGACCAAATACGGATTCTGAAATAAGGTTTTTTGCTGTGTGTGTTGTATATGTCTTTTCATAAAGTGAGACATCTTCAAACCTGAAATCAGCACTCAAGTCTATAATTATTGATTTTCCATTGTAAAGTTTCTCTGCTGTTTCCATGGATTTTCCATGGGGCAAACAAAGAAAGTACACATCACATTTTCCTGAATGATTTTCATCTGTTGACACAAGGATTTCGTCCATTATGCCGTTTAATAACGGAAAAACCTCAGAAATCCTTTTGCCTCTATAGGTATTGGATGTGAGAAGATTTATTTCGACATCAGGGTGAGTTTTTAAAATGGTTAAAAGCGTTAAGCCTGTATAACCGGTTGCACCTATTATACCAACTTTCCACATAAAGAGATTATCTCTTTGAGAACTGGAAGCTTGCCCTTGCTGCCCTTTTACCGTATTTCTTCCTTTCTTTTGCCCTGGGGTCTCTTGTGATAAGACCCTGTTTCTTCAAAATTGTTCTTAAATTGGAATTATATTCCAATAAAGCCTTTGCAATGCCATGACCCAATGCCCAGGCCTGGGCTGGTATACCACCTCCCTGAATATTAGCTATCACATCGAATTTACCAAGATTTCCTGTAATCATAAGGGGTTTATTTACCATGATTTTTAATTCTTCCATGGGAAAGTAATCGTCAAGGGTTCTACCATTTATGAGAAAATTACCTGAACCTGGTTTTATCCAGACCCTTGCTACGGCAGTTTTTCTTTTACCTGTTGCATAATATCTTCTTTCAGGCAATTGAGACCTCCTTTTAAATCTTCTTTATATCAGACAGATTAATTTCTTTTGGCATTTGAGCCGCATGGGGATGTTCAGGGCCTCTGTACACCTTTAATTTTTTTATAAGTTTTCTTCCAAGCATATTTTTTGGCAGCATCCCTTTTACAGCCAACTTTATCACTTCTTCAGGCTTTCTCTCGAGCATCGTTTTTGCATTCATGAGTCTTAAACCACCAGGATATCCGCTGTGTCTTGCATAGTTCTTATTATACAGTTTTTTACCTGTGAGTTTTACCTTTTCGGCATTTACAACAACCACAAAATCACCTGTATCCACATGCGGTGTAAAAACAGGCTTATCCTTGCCTCTCAAAATAACAGCAATCTTTGCTGCAAGTCTCCCTAATACCTCTCCCTCTGCATTGATAACATACCAATTCTTTTTGATATCTTCTGGTTTTGCAAAAAAAGTTTTGTTCATAGCTCCTGCACCTGCTCTTTTTAAAAAATTTGTTTAAACTAATATAATTTAATAGGTTAAGTCAAGTAAAACTTGTTCTCTGGGTCAATTATCACTTTTTTTAAAAATGGTTCGCCATAATTTTTCTGCCTCTTCCCTACCCTTTTTTTCTTTTCCAATCTCTTCCGATTCAATAAATTTGAAATATTCACAATAATTTGCCCTGTCTTTATCCTTTACAAAGTCTGCCTGTGGCTCACTGCAATGAATTATATCTTGAGCTATCATAGAACGCACAGTTAAGGCACACATGGAGATCCGCCATACAGTAACGGCATTCGTCTCTAAATGAAATCTCGTCTAATTCAATCTTTGAATGACATTTATGGCACTTTTTCATAATATCTCTGTTAATTCCTTTAAATTATAAATCACTCTGTCTTTAATGTCTTCATCATGATTTAGACTGAATTCAGGGTCATGGCTTCTGAATAGATATGCTTCAATTCCAATAGATAAAGGGGCTTTATAATCAAATACAGGATGGTCTCCAATATGTATTACCTCTTCAGGTCTTACGTTCATTTCAAGACAGATCTTTTTATAAAAATCTTCACCTTTTTTTACGATCCCGAAATCGGTTGTTGCAGAGATTACATTTTGAAAAAATGGCATTAAACCTGTATACTCTAATTCCTTTTCAACAAAAATCCTTGCCGCATTGGAGGCAACTATCAAATTGTATCTTTTCTTTAATCCTTCTAAACCCTCTTTTATCTTATCCGCCGTAACTATATAACTTTCATATCTGTCAAGCAATTCTCTGGCATCTATTGATAAACCGAATCTATCAAGCCAGTATGTAATATCATACCAGAGGATATGGGAATCCCCCATGGTTTTATATTCATTGATAACCTTCTCTTTGGCCTCATCAAAGCTAATAGAATATTTTTTTGCATATTCTTCAGGTATACCATGGTTCCAGACCATATCACCGTATTTTGCACTCACAAGGGTTCCGTCAAGGTCAAATGAGATTACCTTTTTATGATTTCTCATCATCATAGGGGTCTTATTATAACATATATGTTAAATTTTAAAAAGGATTTGAAGAACAAACCTTTTTTCAAAATTTTAAATGATTTTTACATTATTATCTGATAAACTCTATGGGCTTCAAATTACTTAAGCTTTAAGCCTTAACTTTTAATAGTAAAAATCTTCAGGAGGTTAAGATGAGAATAGTTCTGTTAGGTGCACCAGGTGCCGGAAAGGGCACAATAGCAAAATTGTTAACGGATTATGATGGCTCTGTGCAGATATCCACAGGTGATATCTTAAGGGGTGCTGTAAAGGCACAGACCGAATTAGGGAAAAAGGCCCAGGGGTATATGGAAAGGGGCGAGCTTGTCCCCGATGATCTGATTATGGAGATCATGGAGGCAAGACTGAAAGAACCCGATTGTGAAAAAGGCTTTATCCTTGATGGTTTCCCGAGAACCATTCCCCAGGCAGAGGCGTTAAAAAAGCTTCTTGAAAAATTAAATCTCAAGCTGGATAAGGTAATCAATCTTGATGTGCCAAAAGATGTGATACTCGACAGGCTTACAACGAGAAGGACATGTTCCAATCCTGATTGTCAGGAAATTTATAATATAAAAAGCAAACCACCAACACCTGATGGAAAGTGTTTGAAATGTGGCTCCCCTGTTGTTCAAAGGGCTGATGAAACAGTGGAGGCAATAACAAAAAGACTTGAGACATACAATGAAAAAACGGCCCCCCTTATAGAATATTATGAAAAAGAAGGGCTTTTGAAAACCATAAGCTCATTAAGCAGTGAAGAAATCGTTGAGAAGATAAAAGAATCCATAAAACAATAAAAACCTAAAATTTTGTGCCATCGGTAGTCAGTCTCTTTTAAGATATGGCTACTGATGGCAAAAAAATCATATAGAGAGTGCTGTGTGATGAAATTTGGCCTGTCAACTTATTTTCTTGTGAAAAAACATATAAAGGAAATTGTAAAAGATATCCTTGACCATGGATTTAACACTATAGAAATTTCATATGAAATTCCCCATTCATTAGAAATGGACAGAGATTTTTTCAAATACCTAAAGGGATTAAAAGGAGATGGGGTTGAATTTTCAATGCATGCGCCTTTTCTCGAAATTAATTTCGGAAGTTATTTTGAAGATATGAGAAATTTCTCTAAAAAAAGGGTAATGGAAGCGCTGAACTTTGCAGAGATTGCTGAATGTAGCCCTTTTGTTATCCATCCCTGTTACTCTTTTGTCAGGGGAAAGGCAGAACATATTGAGAAAAAGACTTGGGAAAATTTTATTGAAGATTTGAAAGAAATTGTTAATAAAGGAAAAGAAAAAGGTATTGAGATTGGCCTTGAAAATGTCCAGATGCCCTTTTTCTTTTTCTATAACATGGAAGATTTCTTATTTTTACAGAAGGAGATTCCTGAACTCACTATAGCCTTAGACCTGGGGCATGCGTATATTTCTAAATCATCAAAGGGCACAAGTAGCCCTGAGGAATCCATAATAGAAGACATAAAAAAGGTAGGTCTAAAAAATATAGCGCACATACATCTCCACAATAATTCAGGAAAAAGAGACGACCATACCATCATGGAAGGCAGTATGGATATAAAAAAGATTTTAAAATTTCTTTTTGAAAACGGCTATGATAAGAAGGTCATTATAGAAAGCCAAGATTTTGAAGAATATGGAATGGATATGGTAATGAAAAAGATAAAAGAATTGGGGTATACCTTGAAATGCTGAATTAAAAATCGTAATATATAAAACACGCGCCGGAGTGGTGGAACTGGCAGACGCGCCGGACTCAAAATCCGGTGGTGCTTGGCACTGTGCGGGTTCAAGCCCCGCCTCCGGCATTTTAAAATTTTTGAAAAT
>JAOAFK010000195.1 GCA_026416315.1 Syntrophorhabdaceae bacterium
GGGTATGTGAGAGATGCGGTTACTATAAAGGAAGACAGGTTATAAAATTAGAAGAAATATAGGCTTATGGTAAAGATAGCCATAGACTGCATGGGTGGCGATTATGCCCCTGGTCCCATAGTAAAAGGTGCAGAACTTGCCGTTCATGAAAACATAGCCCATGTGGTTTTATTAGGTGACGAAAAGGCCATAAAATCGTATCTATCCACATCAAAAGATATAGAAATCGTCCATACAACAGCCGCTGTGGAGATGCACGAATCACCGTCTGTTGCCCTTAGAAAGAAAAAGGACTCATCCATGAATAAGGCATTCGAGCTCTTAAAGGCCGGTCATGTAGATGGTGTTGTCACAGCAGGCAATTCCGGTGCAGCCATGGCATTTGCCATTTTTACTCTTGGTAGACTCCATTCTGTTGATAGGCCGGCCATAGCAACCCTGCATCCCACAATAGACGAGGGTACATCTGTTTTGATAGATTCAGGTGGTAATGTGGATTGTAAACCCATGCACCTCGTCCAGTTTGCCATTATGGGTGATGCATTTGCAAAATCCGTATTAGGAATAAAAAGGCCACGGGTGGTACTATTAAGCAACGGTGAAGAAGAAACAAAGGGAAATGACCTCACAAGGGAAACAAATATCCTTATGAAATATATGGACATAAACTATATAGGCTATGTTGAAGGTACAGACATTTACAATGGCAGGGCTGATGTAATCGTAAGCGACGGTTTTGTGGGAAATGTAGCCTTAAAGGTAGCAGAAGGCATAGCAGATTCCCTGAATGCCTTTTTTAAAAAAAGAATAACGGCCTCCATAAAAAACAAGATGGGTTATATGTTTTTAAAAGATGTATTTCAGGAACTTTCAAAGAAAACAGACTATTCTGAATATGGCGGCGCGCCCCTTCTCGGTGTTGACGGAATATGCATCATATGCCATGGAAAATCTAACGAAAAGGCAATAAAGAACGCCATAGCCATGGCGAGAAAATTCGCAGAAAAGGGGTTAAACCAGTCCATAAAAGAGACGATCTCTGGTTATCAATCAATAAACAGGGAAAAGGAGAAGTAAAATGGACTACTTTTTCACAGAGGAACAAAAACAGATCCAACAGATAGCAAGAAGGATTGCTGAAGAGAAGATAGTGCCCGTGAGGGCTGAATTAGATGAAAAGGAAGAGTTTCCCTGGGAGATAATGAAGGTATGTGCAGAGACGGGGCTATTTGGAGTAAGCATTTCAGAAGAATACGGTGGTATGGGAGGTGGCTCTCTTGAAAACTGTATTGTCGTGGAAGAGCTAAGCCGTGCCTGTCTCGGCGTATCTGTAAGTTACGCAGCAAGTCTCCTTGGTGCATACCCCATAATACTTGGCGGCTCAGAGGAACAAAAGAAAAAATATTTACCACAGATTGCGCGAGGAGAAAGACTTGCAGCCTTTGCCTTAACCGAACCCAATGCAGGCAGTGATGCCCAGGCCATAAGAACAGAGGCAAAAAAGGTGGGAGACGAATACATTTTAAATGGCACAAAACAATGGATCACCAACGGCGGTGAGGCAGAAATTTATACTGTCATCGCCATGACAGATAAAACAAAAGGCGGTAGAGGTGCTACAGCCTTTATTGTGGAGAAAGGCCAGGACGGCTTTTTCTTCGGAAAAAAGGAGAAAAAATTGGGTATAAGGGCATCTGCCACAAGGGAGCTCATATTTCAAGATTGCAAGGTTCCAAAAGAAAATGTTATAGGTAGAGAAGGTATGGGTTTTATACTTGCCATGAGGACCTTTGACAGAACAAGACCTGGTATAGGTGCCCAAGCAGTAGGTGTAGCTCAAGGGGCCCTTGATGCTGCGGTGCAGTATGCAAGAGAGCGGGAACAGTTTGGAAAAAAGATTATCACCTTTCAGGCTGTTCAACACATGCTTGCAGATATGGCTACCTACATTGAAGCTGCCCGTGCCCTTGTATATGCCGTGGCAAGATACATTGATAGCAACCCAAAAGATACCTCAAAGGTCTCTGCCATGAGCAAGGTTTTTCCCAGCGACATGGCAATGAAGGTGACAGTGGATGCCATTCAGATATTCGGAGGTTATGGGTACATGAAAGAATATCCCGTTGAGAAGATGATGAGGGATGCAAAAATCCTCCAGATATATGAAGGTACAAATCAGATTCAAAGAAACGTCATTGCCATGGAACTGATAAAAGAATCAATCTCAAGGAAAAAATAATCAATTCAAGAGGTGGATATGAAAAAGATTGCCGTTGTTTTTCCAGGACAGGGTTCACAGAAAGTGGGGATGGGAAAAAGGCTCTATGAAAATTTTGATTATGTAAAATCTTTATATAAAAAAGCGGATGAGGTGTTAGGTTTTTCCATCACTGAACTCTGTTTTAATGGTCCTGAAGAACAGTTAAGACAGACCTTTAACACACAACCAGCACTCCTTCTTACAAGTTATGCCATATGGTCTGTTTTAAAGGAAAAGGTGGACATTAAACCTTCATTTGTAGCAGGTCACAGCCTCGGTGAATGGACAGCCCTTCTGGTGAGCGGATTCTTTAAATTTGAAGACGCCCTTATGCTTACAAGAAAAAGAGGGCTTTTTATGGAAGAGGCATGCCCTAAAGGAAAAGGTGGTATGGTGGCATTGATAGGTCCTGACATGGAAAAGGTAATGCCTGTTCTTAAAGAAATCTCCCACGATGATTATGTCTGTGTGCCTGCAAATTTGAATTCCCAGGACCAGGTAGTGCTATCTGGGGATGTCCAGGCACTAAAAGAGGCGGTGGATAAACTAAAGGGCATAGGTTATAAAAAGGCTGTATTTTTAAATGTTTCTGGGCCATTTCACAGCCCTCTTATGAAAGCTGCAGCAGAAAGATTAAAGGATGAATTAGAGAAAATCCCTGAAGGAGAATTAAATATTCCTGTTGTGTCAAATGTGGATGCAGAGCCCACATATGAGAAAGAAAAGGTAAAGGATAAACTTTACAGACAGATGTTTTTCCCTGTCCTCTGGGAGGATTCAGTAAAGAGGATCGTAAAGGAAGGGGTAGATGTCTTTTTCGAGGTGGGACCACAAAAGGTCCTGACAAATCTCATAAAAAGGATAGCCCCTGATATAACCTGTATAAGCATTGAAGAATTAGAGGACATAGAAACTGCAAGAGGGATTATAGCATGAAGGATGCCGTAACTATCGTAACAGGTGGCTCAATGGGAATTGGTCAGGCAATTGCCGAATTTCTTGCAGAGAAAGGCGGAAACATCGCCATATTCGATATAATAGAGGGTAACCATGTGGTAGAAAAGATCAAAGAGAAGGGTGTAGATGCAAGATTCTATAATGTGGATGTGTCTGATTATAAAATGGTTGAAGGGGCCATTGATGATGTGGTAAAGACCTTTGGAAGACTCAATAATCTTGTGAACAATGCAGGTATAACGGTTGATAAGCTTTTGTTGAGAATGAAGGAAGATGATTGGGACAGGGTTATTAAGGTTAACCTGAAAAGTGTGTTTAACTGCACAAGGGCTGCCATAAGACATATGTTGAAAACAGGTGGTTGCATTGTAAATATATCTTCCATTGCAGGGGTTATGGGTAATGCCGGTCAGGCAAATTATGCGGCAAGCAAGGCAGGAATCATTGGTTTTACAAAGAGTATTGCAAGGGAATACGGAGAAAGAGGGATAAGGGCAAATGCAATAGCACCTGGATTTATAAAAACCCGTATGACAGATACCCTTGATGAAAAGACAAAGGAAGAAATGTTAAGGGCAATCCCCTTAAAAAGATTTGGTGAACCAAAAGATGTTGCCCATGTTGTATATTTTTTACTTTCAGAATACGGTAGTTACATTACAGGGGAGGTGATAAATGTAAACGGCGGTCTATATATGTAGAACCTATTAATTTAATTGAACTCAACAGCAGTAGTTGCATATCATAAAAAAAATTCAGGAGGTTAAAAATGACAGTTGCAGAAAAAATTAAAGAACTAATAGTAAAACAGCTTGAAATCAAGGAATCAGAGGTTGTACCAGAGGCAAAATTCATAGACGATTTAGGTGCAGATTCATTGGATATTGTAGAGCTCATTATGGCTCTCGAAGACGAATACGGTATCGAAATTCCTGATGAAGATGCAGAAAAGATGGAGACCGTAGGCGATGCAATAAGATATATTGAAGAACGTTTAGCAAACAAATAAATTAAGGGGTAGGCAAATTGAAAAGAAGGGTCGTAATAACAGGAGTTGGGCTTGTAACGCCTTGTGGTATAGGCATTGATAATGTTTGGCAGGACATACTCAACGGAAAATCTGGCATTTCACATATAACGAGATTTGATACAACAAACTTTGAGACAAAGATTGCTGGAGAGGTAAAAAACTTTAATCCAGAAGACTACATCCCACCGAAAGAAATAAGAAGGATGGACCTTTTCATTCAGTATAGCCTTGCCGCCACAAAAATAGCCATGGAAGATGCAGGTCTCGATATGAGAAAGGAAGACAGTGAAAGGGTTGGCGTAGTTGTGGGAACAGGCCTCGGTGGTTTACCAACCCTTGAGAAATACCATAGCATCTTACTTGAAAGGGGACCTGGCAGGATCAGCCCCTTTTTCATACCCATGCTCATTGCAAACCTTGCTCCTGGCCACATTGCCATGCAGCATGGTATAAAAGGGCCAAACCTCTGCATTGTAACGGCCTGCGCAACAGGTGCCCATTCCATAGGCGATGCCTTCAGGATCATCCAATACGGAGATGCGGATGTGGTGGTAGCAGGTGGGACAGAGGCAAACCTCACACCCCTTACAATCGGTGGTTTCAATGCCATGAAGGCCTTATCAAGAAGGAATGATGAACCTGAAAAGGCTTCAAGACCTTTTGATAAAGATAGGGATGGCTTTGTCGTGGCAGAAGGTTCAGGTATTGTGATTATGGAAGAACTCGAGCATGCAAAGGCAAGGGGCGCAAAGATCTATGCAGAGATAGTAGGCTATGGATATAACGGTGATGCCTACCACATCACAGCACCGTGTCCTGATGGGGATGGATTTATAAGATGTATGAGGATGGCCATCAAAGATGCACAGATTTCACCAGATGAAGTGGATTACATAAATGCCCATGGAACATCCACTGATCTAAATGACCAGATAGAAACCTTGGCCATTAAAAAAGTTTTCGGTGAGAGGGCTTACAAGATCCCTGTTAGCTCTACAAAATCCATGACAGGACATCTCCTTGGTGCTGCTGGTGCAATTGAGGCAATATTTACCGTATTATCCATAAGAGATCAGATATGTCCTCCCACCATCAATTATACAACCCCTGACCCTGATTGTGACCTTGATTATGTCCCGAATATGGCAAGGAAGCACAAGATAGATGTTGCATTATCAAACTCCTTTGGCTTTGGTGGGACAAATTGCACACTTATTTTCAAGAGGTATACGCCTTGAAAAAGATAGCCTTAGGTTCTGACCATGCAGGATATGAACTGAAAGAACATATAAAAGATGTGCTTTATGAGGCAGGTTACGATGTTTTAGATTTCGGTACCGATAGTGAAGCCTCTGTTGATTATCCATATTTCGGTTTTGAGGTTGCAAAGACCGTATCAGATGGAAAGACAGATGCGGGAATTTTATTCTGCGGTACTGGTATTGGCATGACCATTGTGGCAAATAAGGTAAAAGGGATAAGGGCAGCCCTTGTAAACGACTTATATACTGCCATACAGAGTAGGAGACATAACGATGCAAACATCCTTGTCCTGGGCGGCAGAGTTTTGGGAAAGGGTCTTGCCGAAGAGATAGTAAAGACATGGCTTGCAACCCCTTTTGATGGAGGAAGGCACGAAAAGAGAATAGAAAAAATAACAGAATGGGAAAAAGAGCATTTCATGTAAAGGTGAATTAAAAATGCATTTAACAGAAAGGTAACTAAAATGAAGCTTCAACAATCAGATAGGGAGATTTATGAACTCGTAAAAAAAGAAATTGAAAGGGAAGAGTTTAGTCTCATAATGATAGCGTCAGAAAACTATGTGTTTGAGGACATCCTTGAAACACAGGGTTGTGTTTTAACAAACAAATATGCTGAAGGTTAT
>JAOAFK010000230.1 GCA_026416315.1 Syntrophorhabdaceae bacterium
GTCGTCATAATATCTTATAAATGGATCCCCTGATAATTCAATGATTTCAAATTCAAAGGCAAAGACCTCTGTGCCCTCAAATATATGACCTCCTATGCATGATCCATCCTGTCTTGAAAAAGTCCCGTGGAGATGGGGAAAAGGTTCATGGTCTTTTATGGACACGTTGCCCTTTAATGATAAAATTTCCATTGGCTCATCATATGCCTTTATTTTATAGATTCGAGCGGATTGGTCATAGTATCCCATATTTGCTTTTGTTACTGCGCCGATACCGGAAATCACACCTGACTGGATTGATTTTTCTTTTAAAAATGCCTTTAATTCCTCTATGAGGTCGCTACCTTTTGTAAGCCTTCCCTGAAAAATTCTTTTTATTTCGTATTCCCTGAATAGCATAACCCCTTTTCCGCGTAATTGGAGTTTATATACTAATTACTTCCATATTATAAACCTTTTTTCACTGATTAATCCAACATTTTTCCTTTTATCCAAAATACCCTTTACCCCTCTTCTCTTTATTTTTTGTCTCTCATTAACCTTAAGGCCTTCTCCATATCTTTACATGTAGGTCTGTCCATTTCAATAAGAGTCCTTTTTTTTCCTATGTCTTTTAAATAATGTGCATCTGAAAATGTTACAAACGGGATATTGCTTTTTATCGTAAAAGGCAGGATATTCGGAATGTTTTCATTTCTTTTTACCTCAAGGGCATCAAAGGGGAGATGCTCCGGGATAAAACCTAACTGACTTATTATACTGAATGTATCGCTGTCTACATGGGATGGGATTGCGAGACCCCCATGCGATTTAACCCAGTACACCGCCTCCTCTATGGATATCTGAGAAGAGTTAAGAAGAAGTCTCTCTTCAAAACGCAGGATCTCATCGTTTTCATCGACGACAATCTGGTCACCGAAATAATTTTCATCGTTCTTTATGGGTGGGATGAGGGAATAGACCTTTTCTTGAAACTCCATGGCAATATTAAAATCATCAAATATGGATAGCATATGGACCTCTTCTTGGGTCTGGAGTTCCATACCAAAGAGCACTTTTATGCCTGAAGCCTCTCCAATTCTATGAACATAGATACTATTTTCAGCCATATTATGGTCTGTAATGGCAATTACGTGAAGTCCTGCCTCTTTTGCCTTTTTCACTATATTTTTAGGTGACATATCAAGGCTGGCACAGGGTGATAAAACAGAATGGATATGGAGGTCGCAGAAAAACCCTGCCAATATTAATGGCCTTTTTTTAAGATATTATACAATAAACCTGCTACCTCAAAGGCAGTTCTTTTATCTCTCAATATGGCTATGCCCTCTTCTTTTGCCTTTTTTACCACATCTTCGTCAACGGTAAGGTTGTGGGGTATAATGATAGCCACCACATCTTTTAACTTTGCCACACCCAGGATATTAATATGTCTCTGAATCGTTACCCATATTGAATCCTGTTCAATGTTTGCTATCACATCAGATAAAAGGTCAGATACATATCCTGATTTTATCTCTTTGTTGAAATTCATCTCACCTGTTAATGGCTCAAGTCCGAGTTCCTTTGCAATCTCTCCAAGGGTCATGGTCACCTCTGTTTATTTTTTATTTTTCATTGGTCTTTTTGGATGAATCTGCCATAGAAGGGGGAACAATTCTTGCAAGATCCAGTATCTCTTCCGCAAGGATCTTTACCTTTTCTCTCAGTTTTATTACACAATCTGTCTCAAATGCCACAGCCCGTACTATATCCTCTGCAAGGGCCCTACAATTAGGTGAACCACAGGCGCCACAGTCAAGTCCTGGAAGCTCATTTGTAATCTTATCCACCTGTTCTAATTTTAAAATAGCCTGTGACATATCCTCGTCAAGGTGAATGATTGTTTGCGCCTTTATTGGTTCTGTGGTTTAAAAACGTGCCCTTCTATAAAGTTCAACAAGCTGTTTTTCAGTGTAATATGG
>JAOAFK010000100.1 GCA_026416315.1 Syntrophorhabdaceae bacterium
ATCCATAAAATACACTCTAAAATTGTGGATAAGCCTACTTAATAGGTCATCGATATACATCCTATAAGATATGAAAAAGTCCTTTCTTTCTTTTAATTCAACCATTAATTTAAATAGGGCAAGCCTTTTTTCCTCAAGAATGCCTTTTATAAATTCTATAAGCCTTTCCCTTAATTGCTTTATTGTATTTTCAAGTTCAGTCTTATCGGGAACTGCAATGCTTGCTGCTGCTGTGGGCGTTGGTGCCCTTATGTCAGCCACAAAATCAGAAATGGTAAAGTCTGTTTCATGTCCGACACCTGAAACAATCGGGATAAGGGAGGCATAGATTGCCCTTGCCACGATTTCTTCATTGAACGGTGCAAGGTCTTCAAGGGACCCACCACCCCTTCCTAAAATAATTACATCCACTTCCCTTGTCATGTTGAAATATCTTATGGCCTCCACGATTTCATAACTGGCCTCATCCCCCTGCACCCTCACAGGATAGATGAGAACGGACATATTTGGAAATCTTCCGAATATGATCTTCAGCATATCCCTTATGGCAGCACCCGCTGGAGATGTAATGATCCCTATGCATTTTGGTAAAATGGGCAGGACCTTTTTTCTTGATGTATCAAATAAGCCTTCTTTAAATAGCTTTTCCTTTAGCAACTGAAACCTAAGCTGAAGCATTCCAAGGCCCTTCACCTCCATGGCCTCTACGATGAGCCTGTATTCACCCCTTTTTTCGTACACATCCACCCTTCCACTGCATATGACAGATGTTCCATCTTTAAATATGTCTTCAGGATATCTTTCTGAAAAGTTGAACATAACTGCCTTTATAACAGATTGGTCATCTTTGAGGGTAAAATAGAGATGACCTGAAGGGTACAATTTAAAATTTGATATCTCACCTTCCACCAGGACATCCCTGAACTGGGTGTTTATGAGGCGTTTTATCTGACCTGTCAGGGAGGAGACTGTATAGATAGCCGGTTGCCAAACAAGAGGGTTTTTCATCAATTATTTTTTCTGGAAATAATCCTTTATGATCTTCATGGAGCAGTATTCTCCACACATGCTGCATACATCGTCACGGAGGTTTCTATCTTTTCTGAATTCTCTTATCTTATCAGGGTCTATGGCACATCTGATCTGACCTTCCCAATCAAGAGCCTTTCTGTATTTAGACATTTCCTCATCCATCTTTAATGCCTTTTTATTTCCCCTCGCAATATCTGCTGCATGGGCTGCAATCCTTGTTACCATCACGCCTTCCCAAACATCTTGAGGGGTTGGCAATCCTAAATGTTCAGATGGTGTCACATAGCATAGAAAATCTGCTCCATAATATGCGGCAATAGCCCCCCCTATAGCAGATGTTATATGGTCATAACCAGGGGCAATATCTGTAACTATGGGACCAAGTACATAGAATGGTGCCTCATTACAGATTCTTTTCTGGAGCACTATATTTGTTTCTATTTGATTTATGGGTACATGACCTGGTCCTTCAATCATTACCTGGACACCTTCTTCTATGGCCCTGGCACAGAGTTCACCGAGAATGATTAGTTCTTCTATCTGACCCCTGTCTGTGGCATCGGCAATAGAGCCTGGCCTTAACCCATCACCCAGGCTCAATGTCATATCGTATTTTTTCGCAATGGATAGAAGTCTGTCAAATTGTTCATAGAGAGGGTTTTCTTTTTTATTTATAATCATCCATTCTGCAAGAAAAGCACCGCCACGACTGACAATCCCTGTAATTCTTCCCTGTTGTTTTAATCGTTCTATGGATCTTAAAGTTACACCGCAATGAACTGTGATAAAGTCAACGCCATCCTCACCATTTCTCTCAATGATTTCAAAGAGTTCCTCAGGATCCATATTTGTTATAGTTTTTTTCTTTTTTACTGTTTCAACAGCTGCTTCATATATGGGAACAGTGCCCACAGGTATCTGGGCGTGTTCTATGATGGCCTTTCTTATTTCACGGAGATTTCCCCCTGTTGAGAGGTCCATAACCGTATCTGCACCTGCCTTTTTTGCCATCTTTAGCTTTTCAAGTTCCAATTTTACATCTGCCCTCTCAGGTGATGTCCCTATGTTGGCATTTACCTTAACAGATAAACCCTTTCCCACTCCCTTGGGGGTAAAATCTTTGTGTCTGTTGTTCGCAAGGATTGCCACCTTCCCAGAGGCTACATAGTCGCAGAGGAGATTTACATCAATGTCCTCATCTTTAGCAATTCTTATCATCTCTTCTGTAGGTATACCTTTTTTTGCCTCAATCATTTGATTTTTCATGACAAAATCATCTCCATTTTTTTAATTACTTCAAAGGGGTTTCTCCCAAAGAGCCTTATCATGGGCTCTTTACCCATATCCCCCATATCATATATTATATCAGGTGGTGAATCAATTTCAGGTAAAATTTGATTTAATAAAAAATCAAGGCTTTTTCCCTCTGTTTGTCTAACATCTTCCGGTTCTTTTCTTCTGTCAAGAAAAACGATATTAAATTTACTTTTTTTAGCCTTATCGATTGCCAGTTTGCTGTATTTAATATTGGCACAGGACCTTATAAAAGGATATTTTTTCATGATCCCGAGTATTAGTCTTGCCACATGACTCGATGCACCAAAACAGGGGTCGCCTTTAAAATAAACCCTATTTTTATGTACTGAAATCCTGCCGGGAAAAGCAGCTACATCTTCTTCTGTAACTGCATTTTTTATTGCATAACCCAAATTCATCTGAACAGCAGGTATGAGTTCAGTGGGATTTAGTTCACACAAAAGTTCTTTTGTCTTCTTTAATGTGTTTATGACTTCCCATTTTTCTGCCTCAATGGATTTTAATATCCCTAAAGACATATAATGATAACCACCATCGGCAATCCTGAAACTTTCTTTAAGAAGACGATCCAATTGTTGTTCAGAAGCAAAGAAGGCCTCTCTTACGGGATATCCCAGGCAAAGATATGATGTAACAAGGGATGAAAAAACACAGCCTGTTCCGTGGATTTCTCTATCAAGTCTATCCCTTGTGTATTTTATTGTGTCTTTACCGTCAAAAAGGATATCCACAGGCTTTCCCTTTTTATGACCACCCTTTATAATCACTGCCCTTGCTCCTTCTCTGTGTAAGGCCCGTGCAGCCTTTTCCATAGATCTATCATCCATTATATCGATACCCGTTAAAATTTCTGCCTCATCCAAATTAGGTGTTAAAACTGTTATATGGGGTATTAAAGATGTTTTAAGCTTTGAAATACCTCTTTTGGTCAAAAGTTCTGTCTTATTTTTTGATGAAAAAACTGGATCAAGGACGATAGCAATCTGCCTTCCCATTGCCTTTATAAAACCTGTTATTTTCTCTATATAAGGCTCATCATATAATACACCTATCTTAATGGCATCTATACCCATGTCCTTTATTTCATTTAACATAAACGAAAATGCCTCATAAGGGATGGGATAAACTTCAGAGACACCATATGGGCCTTGAACAACAATGCATGTAGGTATGGAAAGGCCATAAATACCATTTTGTTTGAACACTTCCATATCCATTGTGATCCCTGCCCCGCCTGATGGGTCAAAACCTGCAATGGTTAGTATCTTTTTCATTTAAGCCTTTCAATTATAAGTTCTGCAGCTTTTTTACCGGATAAGAGCATGCCTCCAAAAATAGGACCCATCCTGTATGAACCAAATGTGGCATTTGCACTCATACCTGCCACAAAGAGTCCTGGAAACACCTCTTTTGTATTTTCCAGGGTTTTTGTCTCTGCTACATCTGCCCACAGGGATTTCTCTCCCTCTATTTTTCCTGAAGGCGTAAAAAGTTTTACATCCATTTTTCTCTCAAGGACCTTAACCACCTCAATGGGATGCCCTGTGGCATCAATTACATACTTTGCCATAATGGTAAGGGGATCCACATGCAGCCCTGCCATCTCCACTGCTGTCCAGTTTATAACAACCCCTACAACCCTGTCTTTTCTTACTACAAGGTCTTCAATGCTTATAAGATTGAAAATCTTTGCACCGGCTTTAACGGCATTAAAACAGATACCAGTTACTGCCTCAACAGAGTCAACGGTATAGTAACCAGGTTCATAAGGTCTTGTAGTAATATTCAGGGTATCAAGAATCCCTTTGCTTTCTTCCTGGACAACTATTTCATTGAACATCATCCCTCCACCCCACATACCACCACCAATAGATAATTTTCTTTCAAATACGGAAACCTTCAACCCGGCCTTTGCAAGAAAATACGCTGCTACAAGACCAGATGGCCCTGCACCACACACGGCCACATCAAGTTCAAGGTTTGAAATGAGTTTTTCAGAATACCTCTCAATTATTGCTTTTGTAACAACCCTTTCATCTATCATGACACCCACACCACCTTAAAATTTTTTGATAAGCAATATAACATATTTTTGGTTTTTTCTGTTAATAGTTTCATTATGCTTATATAACAAAGATGAATAGCAACTTGGAAAATTTAATAACTTTAGTGGTTGAAAGTTTTTTATATAAATGCCCTTACATTCAAGTTGATGAACCTGCCACCCATCTCCTCTTTTATAATGGGCTGGACTATGAGATTTAGACCTTTTTTTATCTCTTCAGGAAAAATATTATTATTAACATAACCAAACCACTGCCTTGATTTTTTATCTGTAATTTTTATTCGATTGTTATTTAAAAATACCACCTCCGCTGGTGTAACCTTAATATAAGGTCTCGGATTACCTATACCGAAGGGTGACATGGCTTCTAAATAGCGGGCAAAATCAGAATCTGCCAGTTCATCAAAGTCAGCATAGGTATCAAAAATCACCTCCCTTTCTCTATAACCTTTGCTTTCTATCAAATTTTCGAATGTCTCTTTAAGTATGGGTATATGTTCTTTTTTTAGAGAAAAACCGCAGGCATACCTGTGTCCTCCAAATCTGATAAACAGATGTGATAGCGATGAGATCACCTCATAGAGGTCAATCTCCTCTGTGCTTCTACCAGAACCTTTACAAACACCATCCACCTCGGTAATAACAAGGGAAGGTTTTTTGTAAAGTTCTGATAACTTTTGTGCCACAATCCCTATCACACCAATATGCCAATCTTTATTAAATAGCACTATGGAGTTTTTCTTTTCAAGGCCTTGAGCCATTATCATTTCCATACATTCTTTAAGAATACTATCACCTATCCTTTGTCTCTGAGTATTTGCATCTTGAAGTGTTCTAAACAATCTTGCCGATTCAGTATCTTTTTCACAGGTCAGAAAATCAAGGGATTCTTCTGGCATGGAAACCCTGCCTGCAGCATTTATCCTCGGGATGACAATAAAATTCAGGGCAAATTCATTCAATTCTGATTTAGGGAGTAAGTTTTCTTTATAAAATGTCTTCAACCACTGCTTTGGCCTTTTTTTCATGATGTCCATACCTATTTTCGTTATGACCCTGTTGTCCCTGATAAGGGGTACCATATCCGCTAAAGTGCCGATTGTTACAAGGTCGAGTTCGTTTTTAAGATTAATATCCCCGTCTGTTAGCCCTTCTTTGTGCATCACCCTTCTTAATGCCCAGAGAAAAAAAAACGTTACACCGCATGCAGCAAGTTCCCTTGTAGGGAATCGGGAATCCTTTCTTTTTGGATTTATAACCGCCTCAGAAGGAGGTAGATCACCTGATATCTCATGGTGATCTATGATTATGGTTTTGATGCCTATCTCATTGGCAAATCTTACCTCTTCTATATTTGTGGAGCCACAATCAAGGCATATAATCAGGTCTACTTTGTCCTTCTTTAATCTCTTTATCGCCTCAAAGTTTAATCCATAGCCTTCTTTTCTGTCAGGGATATATACAGAAGCCCTTATATCCAGTTTGTTTAAAAAATTGAGCATTAGGGCACAAGAGGTAACACCATCTGCGTCATAATCACCATAAAGACATATATTTTTTTTACCTTTTATAGCATGTATGAGGGTTTGTACACCCTTTTCGCAATCGGGTACTAAAAAAGGGTCAGAGAGGTCTTTTACTTCTGGAAATAAAAAGGCCTCGGCCTCATGTGGGTCTTTAATACCTCTGTTTATCAGAATTCTTGCAATGATATGAGGTATACCAAGGGATTCTTCGAGTTTTTTTATAAGTTCTGCCTCCATCATGGCACCTTATATTTAAGTATTCACAACACCTATTATGTCTTTTATTGATGAATAGCCTTTGCTATTAATAAATTCACCTATATTCTCAATTATTTTCGGTATGGTGAACGGATCAACAAATGTAGCGGTCCCTACCTGAACAGCCCTTGCCCCGGCCATGAAAAATGCGACAGCATCCTTCCAATCCATAATACCTCCTACACCTATTATGGGTATGGGTACGCGCTCCGAACACTCTTTTATTGCCTTCAATGCAATGGGCTTAAGGAAAGGTCCTGATAAACCGCCTTTAATCGGTATGTTTTTATTATCTATATCAACATATATACCTGGTATGGTATTTATTAAGGTAAGCCCATCTGCCCCTGCATCATATGCAGCCATGGCTATATCAGAGATGTTTTTTACTTCTGGTGTCAATTTAGCTATAACAGGAATTTCTGTTACGGATTTTATTTTTTTTACAAGGCGATACACATTTTCAGGCTCTTTTCCGAAACTTATACCACCTGCCTTTATATTAGGACATGACAGGTTTGCTTCAAGGCATACAATCAAACGATGGGGTTTTATTTGTCTTGCGCATTCTATATATTCTTCTTCAGAGAAACCAAAAAAATTTATAATTACAGGGAGTTCCTTTTTTTCGAAAAAAGGCATGAAATTATTAAAGAATGCATCTATCCCTATGTTATGGAGTCCAATGCTATTTATCATACCGTGCCTTTCTTCCCATATCCTCGGCGGTGGATTTCCATGATGGGGTTTAAGGGATAGGCCTTTGGTTACATAAGCGCCCATGTTTTTTATGTCCCATAGTGGTTCCATCTCTACACCATAACCCATTGTTCCAGAGGCATTCATGACAGGGTTTTTAAGGGTCTTTCCGAATAATTCTACAGTGAGATCTGCCATATATCGAATACAGGCCCCTCCTTGCAGACCCTTTTATAAGGCTCCTTTTCATCAAGTGTCTTTTTAACGCAGCCAAAACACAGACCCATGCCACATGCCATCCTCTCTTCAAGAAGTACCTCACATTTGATTTCAGGTTTTATTTTTTCTTTAAGGGACTTAAACATGGCCTCTGGGCCACAGGCATAAATACATATGGATGATTGATAATGTTTAAGGTGCCTTTCAAACAAAGAAATGACATCACCCTTAAAACCAAAAGAACCATCCATTGTAGCAATATATACATGCTTTGCCTTCAGATCTTCTATCAATTTCACCTCTTTTTCATCAGAGCAACCGTAGAATATATCCGGTGTCTTCTTGATTTTTTTTATCAAAAGATGCACACCGGCTATGCCTATACCACCAGCAATGATTACAGGTTTCAGGTGGTCTTCAAAATTTATATTGAAGCCTTTCCCAAGGGGGCCAAGTATTTGAGTTTTAATACCTTTAGGCGTTTTACTTAAATAATGCGTTCCTTCCCCCTTAATCCTATACATAATGGATAAAGAATTTTTATTGCAGTCGTATATGCTGAAAGGCCTCCTTAAAAACACCCTTTCATCAGGAATTTTAACCATGACGAACTGTCCAGGCTCTATAGCATATATAGGTTTTTGGAGTCTGAACTCTATGATAAAAAAGTCCTTTGTGATGTGTTCGTTTTTTATAACTTCCCCTTCAAAATCTCTCATCCTGCGAGTCTTACTTTCTGTTTATCTTTTTTCCAGCGTAAGGAAAGATGCATGATGAATGCATCCTCATTCGTATCGGAATAGTATCTTCTTCTTTTACCCACAATTTCAAAGCCGAATTTTCTATATAGATTTATGGCGGCCTTATTGCTTTCTCGAACCTCAAGAAAGAACTCGACCACACCTTTTTCTTTAAAATAATCTATAACATATGAAAGGAGTTTAGCACCATAGCCTTTTCTTCTAAAAGAGGGTTTTATGGCAAAATTTGTAATATGTGCCTCATCCATTACATAATAAAGCATGATATAACCAATAATTTCTGCATTCTCCTCAATAACAAGATTTTTATAAATCTCCGATGATAAGGATTCTAAAAACATAGTTTTTGTCCATGGGGTGGGAAAGGACTTTTTCTCGATGGCAATTATATCATCAAGGTCCATTGAAGTCATGTCCCTTATATTCCATATGTTTTTTTCCACTTTTATATTCAAATGTGAATTGACTGTCATAGTTTTCTCTCTATGAGGAGAAGGTCTTCCTCTGTATTGATGTTTATAAATACGGATTGACCATCTTTCATAAAAAAAGGATTGTCCTTCAAAACTTTTACAGAAACATATGGAAACAGCTCTGTAATTTTAAAAATCCTTTTTTCAATGAGGTTCAGCATATAAGGTATGCATGTCTTTTTATAAACTGCATGCAAAGGCTCATATCCTTTTTCAACCTTTGGTATTATAATGTCTTCGTTCTTTGTGTTTTCAATGATATATCCTATACCTTTATGAGAGATATTAGGCATATCACAGGCCACAACAAAAACATAGGGGTTAGTGGAATGGATAAGGCCAGTTACAATGCCTGTTAATGTGCCCTGTACAGGAATTATATCTTTATAAACCTTTATCTTTTTATTGTTCAAAATCCCAGTATTGCCTGATATCACCATTATTTCGTCGAATATATCCTTTACGCTTTCATATACATGTTCGATAAGGCTTTTTCCATTTATATTAATTGTAGCCTTATCCCTTCCCATCCTTGAGCTTGCACCGCCTGCAAGTATGGCACATGAAATCTCCATAAAGGGATATTTATCATTTTATACGTATGGAGTAAAGACCCAAATAAGTGACATAAAAATTAATATTTACAAAATAGACATTATCCATTATCTTAATGCGTGAAAAATAACAATAAAAATAAGGGGTGAGAAGATGAAAAAGATTTTATTGGTTTTTATCACAATGACTTTTTTGGTATTTCCTTCATATGCAAAAGACACTGTGAAAATAGGTTTAATAGCACCTCTCACAGGCGATGTCAAAACCTTTGGCGAATCAGCAAAAAACGCCTTTCTTATTGCCATTGAAGACTATTCAAAATCAGGAAAATACAGAATAGACCCTGTAATTGCCGATGACAGAAACGACCCAACAGAAGGAGCAAATGCTGCATTAAAACTCATAACACAGGATAAGGTATTGGCCATAAGCGGTCCCCTTACATCAAAGGTATCAATCCCTGTTAGCGAGATAGCGAACAGCAATAAAATAGTAATGATTACAGGCACAGCCACAAACCCCAAGGTAACCATACAGGATGGAAAGAGAAAACCATATGTGTTTAGAGCCTGCTTCATTGACCCATTTCAAGGAACTGTGGCTGCCAATTTTGCCATAAAGGAACTTAAGGCAAAGACTGCTGCTGTGTTATACGATGTGGGAAATGATTATTCTAAGGGGCTTGCGGAATACTTCAGGGATACATTTACAAAAAAAGGTGGTAATGTTGTTGCCTATGAATCATACCAGAAGGACGATGTAGATTTTTCTGCCCTTATCACAAAAGTGCAGGTTAAAAAGCCTGATGTTTTATACCTACCTGATTATTATAACAAAGTAGCCCTCATTGCAAGACAGGTGAGGGAAAAGGGCTTAAAATCAATACTTTTAGGTGGTGATGGATGGGATTCACCAGAACTATTAAAGATAGCAGGCAGTGCAATTGAGGGTGGATATTTTACAAATCACTATTCACCGGACAGGAAAGACCCTGTGGCAGAGGGATTTATAAAACGTTATAGAGATAAACACAACACTGTTCCTGATGCGCTTGCCGCATTAAGCTATGATGCAACCATGATCCTGCTAAAGGCCATAGATAATGCAAAATCATTAAAAAGTGAAGATATAATGAGATATCTTAACAGCATAAAGAATTATAAAGGTGTCACAGGAAATATAAATTTCGATAAAAACGGTGATGCTGTTAAGTCTGCGGTGATTTTAAAGGTGGAAAAAGAAAGGGTAAAATATGTAACCACTGTGAATCCTTAATAATTAACAGCATGTTTTAGGGGGAATGGAACACATAATCTATATTCTCCAGCAGTTCGTAAACGGACTTCAATTAGGGTCTGTGTATGCCCTCATTGCCCTTGGTTACACCATGGTATACGGGGTATTGAGGCTTATAAATTTTGCCCACGGTGATGTATTCATGTTCGGGGCATTTGTTGCATATTTTCTCATCTCCAAG
>JAOAFK010000099.1 GCA_026416315.1 Syntrophorhabdaceae bacterium
GGGTATATTTAGAAACTCTGCTACCATTGCACCTATGGCACCGTTTTCATCATCAATTGCCTGGCGACCGCACAGGATCATGTCAAAACCTTCCTTTTTTGCAAATTCAGAAAGGATCCTTGCGGTAATTAGCGGATCTTCTGTGTCAAGGTCTGTGTTGTCTATTAGATATGCCTGATCTGCCCCCATGGCGATGGCAGTTCGTAGAGCCTCTATTGCCTTTTTTCCTCCATATGTGCATACAGTAATTTTGCTATCCTTTAATTTTGTCTTTAATCTTATCGCCTCTTCCACTGCAAACTCGTCAAAAAAATTAAGATTATACTTATTTTCAATCTCCAAAGACTTGTTATCACCCTTTATCAATATCCTTGCCTCTGTATCGGCAACCTGTTTTATAAAGACGAGAATTTTCAAAATGATACCTCCCTGTGTTTTTAAATCTATTTAATGCCAGTATGCGGGTTTTAATTTAAACATAAACCGACAGATATTTGAAGTAAAAATATCTCTATAGCTTTCCTATAATGCTTCTCCCTATAAAGTCTTTTAATACTTCATGGGTTCCACCACCATAGAGGAGAAATCTTGCATCCCTGAAATATCTCTGCGGTGTATACTCATATGCAAAGGCATTTGCCCCGTAAATTCTTGTTACCTCATCCACTACCTTAAGGCATACCTCTGTGGCAAACATCTTTGCCTCAGCGGCTATTGTCCTTGTATCCATACCATTTTCCATCATCCAGGCGCCATAGTAAATAAGAAGTTTTGCGGGATTCATAAGGGTATCCATCTCTGCAAATTTTTCCCTTATAAGCTGATAGTTGCCTATGGGCTGACCGAATGCCACTCTTTTCCTTGCGAATTCAAGACCTTCGTTGTAAGCACCCCTTGCAATACCTAAAGCCATGGCACCTGTCATAAGCCTCACCTCATCGAGGATCTCTCCTACATAAATAACGCCCTTATTAACTTCCTCACCGAGCAAATTTTCATCAGGTACCCATACGTTATCGAATACAAGTTCACCCGTGACGGTTCCTCTGCAACCAAGTTTATTTAAGACCTGACCGCTTGAAAAGCCTGGTGTTCCTTTTTCTACAAGGAAGAAATTAAGTGCCTTTAATCCCTTTGATGGGTCTGTTGAGGCAAGCACCGTACAGAAGTCACAGATAGGACCATTTGTAATCCACATCTTTGTTCCGTTTATTCTCCATCCGTTTCCGTCTTTTATCGCCGTTGTCCTTGTGGCACCTAAATCAGAACCGGACTGATCTTCTGTGAAACACATGGTTGCTATCTTTTCCCCTCTCATGGCAGGGTAAAGACATCTTTCCTTTATTGATTCACTTCCAAATCTATATAAAAAATATGTACCCATGAGTATATTCATGATTACACTCTGGGCAAATCCTACAGAGCCCCTTGCTATTTCTTCATAAAAGGTCATACACATGATTTTGTCTGCATTCATACCGCCTATTTCTTCAGGGTATCGGAGTCCCAGATAACCAAGTGATGTAAATTCTTTCCATAAATCCCAGGGGAATTCATCCTTTTCATCTATCTCCTGGGCCTTAGGGACTACCATTTTGTCCACTGTATCAACTATAATTTTTTTGAAAAATTCTTGCTGCTCCGTTAAGGTAAAATCCATAGAAAACCCCCTTTTACGAAAAATAAAGAAGCCAATTTTGTATACAATATTTTACTGGTAGATTTTTGTCAAGTAAAATTCTGCTTAATATTTTATGTTTCTACAAAGCACTTCAATTTAGTGGCCCTTATGGGATGCCTTAATTTTCTCAGTGCCTTTGCCTCAATCTGTCTTATTCTCTCTCTCGTTACATCAAAAATCTGACCCACTTCTTCAAGGGTATGGTCGTATTTCTCTCCGATACCAAATCTTTTTCTTATCACCTTTTCCTCTCTGGGGGTGAGTGTTGCAAGGACGGAATTTAACTGATTCACCAGATCTTCGTATATGGCAAAATCCTGTGGAGTAGGTGATGTTTTATCCTCCACAAAGTCTGCAAGGTGTGTATCTTCATCATCCCCTATGGGTGTTTCAAGAGATATGGGCTCCCTTGTTATTCTTAATGCCTTTCTCACCTTTTCAGGGCTTAAACCGACTCTTTCGGCAATCTCATCGGGGAAAGGCTCTCTTCCTAATTCCTGGACAAGTTCCCTTGAAGTCCTTACTATCTTGTTTATGGTCTCTATCATATGAACGGGAATTCTTATGGTTCTTGATTGATCCGCCAATGCCCTTGTTATGGACTGCCTTATCCACCATGTGGCATAGGTGCTAAACTTATAACCCCTTTTATATTCGAATCTATCCACAGCCTTCATAAGCCCGATATTTCCTTCCTGGATTAGATCAAGTAGTGACAATCCCCTGTTTGTATATTTTTTTGCAAGACTTACCACAAGTCTTAAATTAGACTTAACGAGTTCATTTTTTGCTGCAAGACATCTTTTCTCTGCATCTTCAATCTTTTTAAGGTATGTCTTTAAAACCTCAAGAGTTATGCCTGATTCGGACTCAATCTTCTGGATTCTTTTATATAGCATTGAAAGGTGCTTGTCATGATCATTATTGTGTTTTCTTTTATATCTTGCAATCTCTGATTCAGTCTTCTCTATCTTCTCCACGTATCTTTTCATTCGCCAGACTATCTTATCTATTACCTTTCTTGTGAGATTTAAATCGTTTATTATCTTTTTTATCTCTTCCCAGTCCTTTTCTGAAGGGTTCTTTTTATTATGTAAAGACTTGATCATTTCAAGTTGTTTTATGAGCCTTTCTTTCTGAAATTCTGCCTCTGTTTCAGTGTAGTCTTCCTCGTCTATATCAAGGGTAACATCTTTGGCTGTCATCTTATTTGCTTTCAATGCAACGAGGACATTTAATAGTTCCTTAACAGTGCCAGGAAAAGAGAGAATTATCTGTTTTACCTCTTCTTTTGCCTCTTCCATCCTTAGAGCTATTTCCTTTTCGCCTTCTTTTGTGAGGAGGGATAGGCTGCTCATCTCCTTTATGTAATGTCTTACAGGATTCCCAATATCACCATCCTGAAAGCCCTCAAGGTCTTCTCCAAAAAGGTCATCGAGTCTTTCATGTTCTTCAGTTAAATCTCCATCTTCATCCACATCAAAAATGTCTATCTCATCAAAGATGTTATCATTTCCATGGGTATCAACCAAAATGGAAGAGAATTCTTTTTGTTCCTTATTTTCATCGAAACCAAAAAATTCTTTTACTTTTTCTGGCATGGTTACCTCACTTATTTTTAATTTTTTAATAGTGATAGGACATGCCTTTTTTCTTTAAGCAGTCCCATAATAACCTGTTCATCACCCCTTTTTTCTGCCTCTAATATCTGCTGGGTTATCCTTTTAAGTTCGTCTTTAATAAATTTTTTCTCCACATGTTTCAGATAATCCATTATAATTTTCTCGAGCTCTTCCTGGCTGTCATCAAGTTTTGTCAAAGCGCATTCACAGACAATTCCCTTTAAAGGCTCTTCATCTATGGTGTTGATGAAAGAATTCACTTCAAAACTTAAATACTTTTCATAATGATATATAATCCTTTCTATAATCTCTCTCGTTGAATTATCTTTTATGAATCTTATCACCCCCTTTTCTTTAAATAATTCAATGAGATTTGGATTGTTCATGAGTATTCCTATAACCTTTTCACCGATGATATCTTTACTGTGTTCTCGTACCGGTACTGATTGGAATTCTTTACCTTTTGTTCCATCCCAGAAGACATGTTCATCAACTCCTGTCAGTTCTGATATGCGTTTGATATAAAGGTTTTTTGTAACATTGCTTTTTATCCTTTCAACATGGGGCATTATGTTTTTGATAAAAGACAATCTGCCCTCAAGGTTATTCATACCGTATCTTTTCAAATAAAAATCAAGATAATAATCAAGTATCGGCTTTTTCCCCTCCAGGACCTTCAATAGGGCTTCTTTACCTTTTTCTCTTATAAACCCATCAGGGTCGTATCCTTTTGGTAATACCACCATCTTCGCATTTATTTCTAATTCTGTAAACAGTTCTATAAGTCTTAATGAGCTTTTTAATCCTGCCTCATCACCATCGAGCATAAGGGTTATGTTTTCTGTATAATTCTTTAATTTTAATAGCTGCTCTTTTGTTACAGCGGTACCCAATGTGGCTACAACATTTTTTATTCCATTCGTGTAAAGGGAAATGAAGTCAAAGTATCCTTCAACTATATACACCTCATCTGCCTCCTGGACGAATTTCCTTGTCCTGTCTATTCCAAAGAGTGAGGTCCTTTTAGAAAATATGGATGATTCCGGGGAATTGATATATTTTGGGAGGTTGGTATTGGTTTCAATGATCCTTGCACCGAATCCTATAACCCTTCTGTTTATATCGAATATGGGAATGGTAATCCGACCTCTGAATATATCGTACATCTCCTTCTCATTTGTTTTTATTATACCTGTTGACATAAGGATATCTTTCTGGATTTCTGATTCTTTCAAGAATCTGTTTAAGTCGATCTTTCTGTCACTGTAACCAATTTTAAACTCTTCTATTGTATGTTCTTTTATCCCCCTCTTTAAAAGATAATCCATGGCATGAGGTGTATTTTTTAGATTTTTTAAGAAATAATCCGCTAATTTTCCCATAGCATCAAAGGTACTTGTCCTTTTTGAGCCACCGTATGATGTAATTTTTATTCCGTATTGTCTTGATAGGGATTCAACTGCCTCTTTGAAGTTTAAATTTTCATATTTCATTAAAAAATTTATTACATTGCCGCCCTCATGACATCCAAAGCAATAAAATATCTGTTTTTCTGGGCTTACAGTAAAAGATGGGGTCTTTTCCTGATGGAAGGGGCATAGCCCAACGAAATCCTTTCCAGCCCTACGTAACTTTACATATTTTGATACAACATCTAATATATCTATCCTATTTAGTATCTCATCGTAGGTGTCTTTCATGCAAACTCCAGAATGGTTACCCCTGTATTTTTTTCATCCCTTTTTATCTCTTTTATGAAATCTGTTTTACTGAAGTGTTCTTTTACAGCATTCATAAGCCTTCCTGTCCCTATCCCATGAAGAACCCTCACCCGTGGCATTCCTTGAATGAGTGCCCTATCTACAAACCTATCAAGTGTCTTAATCGCCTCTTCAACCCTCATACCCATGATGTTTATCTGCGGTTCTTCTATTTTTTCGTATTCAAGATGCACTTCCTGTTTGGTGTCTTCCTTAACCTTTTCTTTGAAAGGTAGTTTACTAATCAGTTCTGCCTTTATCTTTGTCCTTAAGTTCCCCATAACCACTTCGATCATATCGTTTTCTTCATCAATATCTGTTACATATCCTCTGCTACCTAAAGTTTTTATTTTTACGTAGTCACCTATTTTTATATCCTCTTTTTTTGCTTCAGTTTCTTTCACGACAGCTTTTTTTATTATTTCTATCCTCTTTTTCGCCGCATCTAATGACGCCTTGTCTTTTTTTGAGATCTCTTTCATTGCATGATAGATCTCTATTTCAATCTCTTCAATTTTCTGTCTGGATTTTTCTTCTAATTTTTTTAGATACTCATCTCTCTTTTCCTTTAAAGCCTGAAGTCTTTTCTGCAAGTCTTCCCTTATTTTTTTTGCTTCATATAATTCCTTTTCTACTTCTTCCTTCTTTTTCTTTAAGGAACTTATAAGTTCATTTAGCATAAACTCCTGTGAGTCAAGATATTCGTAGCTTTTTTCTATAATCCTTGAAGGAACAGATATGTTTTTAGCCACATTTATGGCATTACTGTAACCTGCCAGTCCATAATTCAATCTGTATCTCGGTGTCATTGTCTCATGGTCAAAATCTGTTGCCACATTTATGGCAAAAGGTTTTGTATAACCGTATGATTTCAATAGGTTTAAATGTGTTGTTACAATTACCCTTGAACCTTTTTCAACAAATGCATCTATAATGGCCATTGAAATGGCTGAAGCCTCCTGAGGTTCTGTGTTTCCACCGATTTCATCTATTAAGATAAGTTCATTTCCATGGGCCATGTTATAAAGGTCTGAGATCGCTTTCATATGGGCGGTAAAGCTACTCAATTCCATAGAGATATCCTGCTCATCGCCTATTATGGCAAAAATACCTGAAAACAGAGGGACCCTTGGTTTTTCCCTTGCAGGGATAAAGAGTCCTGAAAGGGCCATGGCAGAAATAAGGCCAATGGTCTTAAGTGCTGCAGTTTTACCACCTGCATTAGGCCCGCTTATGATCATAGCCATTTTATCACTTCTCAAAAATATGTCTATGGGTACTGTTTTTTCTTTCTTGGTTAAATATATAAAAGGATTTACAGCATTCTTTATTTCTAATTCACCGTCATTTGTAATCTCAGGTCTTACGCAGTTAAACTGAATGCTGAAAAGGGCGATACTACTATAAAAATCAAGATCTTTTATAACTGCAAGGTTTTCTTCAAGTTCAGAAATGTGTTTTGCAATAAATGATGTTAAGTCTTTTAATATCCTTTTTTCCTCTTCTTTTTCCTCGTTTTCCAAAATGTTTATTTCATTGTTAAGCTCCACACATTCCATGGGTTCCACAAAAGATGTCTTTAAAGAGTGGGAATAATCGTGGACTATCCCTTTCAATACCTGATTGAAATTAGGCTTCAGGGGCAGGACATATCTGTTGTTTCTCAATGCAATATAAGTATCCTGAACAATGGGCCTTACCTGTTCCCTTTCCATAATTTTTTCAAGAAGTTTTCTTATTCTTTCCCTGTGGATATAAAGCTCTGTCCTTATCCTGGATAGTTCAAAAGTGGCTGTATCCTCAATAAAACCTTCAGGATTTATTGTTTTTATTATTTTCTGGTAAACGTGTCTTAAGGTTTTGATTCTCTCTATTAACTGGGATATGAATGGTTTTTTGTTATGGGCCCTTTTGAGAAAATTTAGTGTCTCCTGACATGACCTTAAAAATTCTGCTATTTCTATTACTTCTTTTATCTCAAGGACAGCATCTTTAATTGAAAGTCTTTTAAAAGTTTCTGTAATATTAGAGGCATTGTAAAGGGGTATTGTACCATCCCATTTTATAATCTCTATCAGGGCATCTATTTTATCCTGTCTATTTTTTATTTCCTCTATGGAAGATAATGGTTTTATTTCATCTAAAGATTGGTTGACGTAAGGGGTTACTGAATATTTTTTAAGGAAATTGATTAAATTTTTAAAGTCTATGTATAGAAGTGTTTTATCGACCATAAAGGGCTTTTTGACTATCTATCCTGTTGATAGTCTTTTAAGCACCAGTTCGCTTAACACTTTACCGTCTATCCTCCCTGGGTATTTCCCTAATAGGAATTTTATCACTTTACCCATATCTTTTTTACCAGTAACATTAAGGCTTGCTATTGCTTCATCTATTTCTTTTAAAAGTTCTTCTTCTGAAAGGGTTTCAGGGAGAAGCTCCTTTAAAATCTCAATTTCTTTTTCCTCTTTTTCAACGAGGTCTGATCTATTACCCTTTTTAAAACCTTCAATGGATTCAAGTCGCTGTTTAATTGAAGACCGCACTATGGAAAAAAATTCATCTTCTGTAATTTCTCTTATCTTCTCCACCTCTTTGTTTTTAATGGCTGTAAGGAGCATCCTGTAGGTAGAAACTCTTAATGTGTCTCTATTTTTTATTGCCTCCTTTAAACCCTGTTCTATTCTGGATTTGAATTCCATTTTAATATAGACCTTTATCCATTGACCTTTTAATCTTCTTTAGTGCCCTCTTTTTAGCAGCGAGAATTTTCTTTTTTCTCTTTACACTCGGCTTTTCATAATGTTCTCTTTTTTTGATCTCAGAGAGAATCCCTGTTTTCTCACACTGCTTTTTAAATCTTCTAAGGGCGCTTTCGAAGGACTCTCCTTCTCTTACGATAACTGCCGGCATTCATTTTTCCCTCCCTCCATATTGTAAATTTTTAATTTTATATCTATAATTTTTTTCATTGACCTTCTATTAAAACCTAAACTAAAGGTTAAAGTCAACAAATTTCCCGATAGTTTTAACATATCTTTTTAAATTTTTTTCAAATATAAAATACAAAACAAAACACCTTTTCTGTATACACCTTGCATGATTTTAACCTATAATTTTTCCATGTCAACAAAAAATTAAAAATTTTTAATCTGAAGCAGTTGAATAATGAAACATAGGGTATTACATTATTAATATGACAGAGAAAGAAAAACATTTAATAGATAAATATGCAAAACAGGCATTTCATGGGACATTATTCAGACAGCATTACCCTGTTTGTAAATGTGGTAAGGTCTTTGACGAAAAAGAATTATA
>JAOAFK010000130.1 GCA_026416315.1 Syntrophorhabdaceae bacterium
TAACATCGCACATTAGGATTATAGTGGTATTTTAAGGAGATAGATGGAAGAGTTAGCAACCATAGAAAGGGAAATAGAAGAGCTTAAATCGAAGTCCAAAAGTGTTTATTGGAATGATGAAATCATTTTAAAAACACTGAACGATTGCGCAAATTGTTTCTTTGATTTAATAGGTGGAGAAACCTGTTACTTCTATCTTGCACCTAAAAGAGGAAAAGATGTTGAATATGAATATGTGATATCTCGAAAAATAAGATCAGGATTTACTAAAACCCCAGATCAGATACCAAACAAGGTGATCTCATCCTATCTTGGAAAAGATAAACAGAATTCCATAGGATGGGTAAGGCTAACTTACAGCGATGCCAATGGTTTCAGTTTTTCACCTGCTGATAAAAAACGTCTATCTGATATGGCCCAGATTGCTGCCCTTGCCATAGAAGATTCCATTAAATATGCAAACAATGCCCTCATTGCAGAATGTAATCAGCTGGCAGTAATCCTTGCCTTTGTCAGAATAATAGAGGCTAAGAGCAAATGGACATTAGGCCATAGCGAAAGGGTAACTAATATCGGTGTAATGCTTCTTGAGGCAGCCTTAGGTGACCAGGAATGGGTTATGTCCATTGACCAAGATGAGGTCTACAGGCTTGAACGATGGTTTAAATTTGCCGGGTTACTCCATGATCTTGGTAAGGTTGGAATAAGTGATGCATTAATTGATAAGCCTGGAAGGTTAACAGATGAAGAATTTGAAAAGATAAAACTACATCCAGGTATCGGCGGGTCCCTTATGGATGTCCTTGGACTTGAGTGTACAAAGGCAATAGTACCCATGATTGAACACCACCATGAAAACTATGATGGTTCAGGGTACCCGGCAGGCTTAAAAGGCAATGAAATACCACCTGGCTCAAGGATATTAAAAATCGCCGATGTATATTGTGCCATAACAGAAGAAAGACCATACAGGTCTCCTTTGGCGCACTGGGATGCCGTTGAAGAGATTAAAAGACACAGCGGAAGATTCTTTGATCCAAAACTTGTGGAAATCTTCTGTAAACTACCAATTGAAAGTTTTGAAAAAAATGTTGAAAAGACGACATCAGAGGCAGAACCAGTAGCAGAGCAGACCCAGGAAGAGCAAATAGGAGAGGATCCATACCACATCCCCTCCATAAGAAAATATTCAGTATATACAAAAAAATAGTTTTTTATTCCCCTGTTCGTTTAATCCACTATAAATTCAATAATTCATATATTATTTACTGCGTTTAAGAAATCTGTTAAGTTATATCCCTATGGACTGGATAATTGTAAAAGGTGCAAGGCAGCACAATCTTAAAAATATAGATGTGAAGATCCCAAGAAACAAAATGGTGGTCATAACGGGCCCAAGCGGTTCAGGTAAATCCACCCTTGCCTTTGATACAATCTATGCAGAGGGTCAGAGAAGATATGTAGAATCCCTTTCTTCATATGCAAGACAATTCTTAGAACTCATGGATAAACCAGATGTGGACTATATTGAAGGATTATCACCTGCAATAAGTATAGAGCAAAAAACTCTCAGCAAAAATCCAAGAAGCACCGTGGGAACTGTGACTGAGATCTATGATTATCTGAGATTGCTTTTTGCAAGGATAGGTCATGTTTATTGTTATAATTGTGGAAAGGAGATAAAGAGTCAACATACCCCTCAAATAGTAGATACCATCCTTTCATACGGACCAGGCACCATGCTCACCATCCTTGCCCCCATTGTAAGGGGTAGGAAAGGTGAGTACAGGAAAGAACTCGATGAGTTAAGGAAACAAGGTTTTACAAAGATAAAATTAAATGGAGCGATTGTTGACCTATCAGAAGAGATTATCCTTGATAAAAACAAGAAACACGAGATCGATGTGATTATAGATAGAATAAAGATAAGGGACGGCATTGAAAGAAGGCTTTTCGAGGCAGTGGAGCTTGCCCTGCATAAGGCTGATGGTATTGTAAAGGTTGAAGTTGAGGGGAAGGGCACAAATATCTACAGCGAAAAATTTGCCTGTCCTGATTGTGGGATAAGCTATCCTGAGATCACACCGCGTATGTTCTCATTCAATAATCCATATGGGGCATGCCCTTCATGTTATGGATTGGGTGTAAAGGAATATTTTGACCCAGAACTCATTGTGCCCAATCAAGACCTCTCTTTAAGAGAAGGTGCTGTGACACCATGGGGTGAAAAAAACCCTGTCCATTTTCTCCCATTTATAGAAGGTTTTGTTAAACATTTCAAGATAGATATAAGACAGCCCTTCAAGGAATTACCAAAACATGTTAAAGATGCCATATTTTACGGTACAGGTAGTGAAGAAATTGAGTTTTATTATGACAGGGGTTCAAGGAGGGAAGTAATAAAAAGGCCTTATGAAGGGGTAATAAAAGAGCTTGAAAGGGAATATCAGTATGCAAATGCTTATGAGAAAGAGAGATACGAAAGGTTTATAAATCTCATCCCATGTCCTACATGTGGCGGGGCAAGATTAAAGAAAGAGATGTTATGGGTAAAAATTAATGGATTGAATATTGATGAAGTTTCAAGGATGACCATCAGCCAGTGTATAAAATTTTTCAAAAATTTAGAATTAAGTGAAAAGGAGGCAGAAATAGCAAAAACGATTTTAAAAGAGATCGTTTCAAGGTTGAATTTTCTTATGGATGTTGGGCTTGACTATATAACCCTTAGCAGAAACTCAGCCACTTTATCATCTGGTGAGTCTCAGAGGATCAGACTTGCAACCCAGATAGGTTCAGGGTTAACCGGTGTTTTATATGTTCTTGATGAACCAAGCATAGGCCTTCATCAAAGAGATAACGAAAGACTTTTGAATACTTTAAAAAAGTTAAGAGACCTTGATAATACTGTTATTGTTGTTGAACATGACCATGATGCCATTGTTTCAGCAGATTATGTGGTAGATTTGGGCCCTGGGGCTGGTGAAAATGGCGGTAACCTTGTATTTCAAGGGACACCATATGAACTCTCCTTTCATAAGGAATCCATAACAGGTAAGTATATTTCAGGCAGGGAAGAAATAAAGGTCCCCAATACGAGGCGCAGGCCAAAAGGATATATAAAGTTAAAAGGGGTAAGGACAAATAATCTGAAAAATATAGATGTAGATATACCTTTAGGTGTCTTTACTGTGGTGACAGGTGTTTCAGGTTCAGGAAAGAGTTCTCTCATCGTTGATACCCTGTACCCTTTACTCAAACAAAAACTTTACAAATCAAAGGATAGGGTAGGGGATGTGGATCGTATTGAGGGTTATGAGGCCATAGACAGTGTAATAGATATAGACCAATCACCAATAGGCAGGACACCAAGGTCAAACCCAGCAACATACACTGGTGTTTTTACTTATATCAGAGAACTTTTTGCAAAGCTTCCGGAATCGAGGATAAGGGGATATAAAGAGGGTAGGTTCAGTTTTAATGTAAAGGGTGGAAGATGCGAGACATGTGCAGGAGAAGGTTTTGTAAAGATAGAGATGCAGTTTTTACCTGATGTTTATATTGTTTGTGATGTGTGTAAAGGAAAAAGATATAATAGGGACACCCTTGAGGTGAAATACAAAGGTAAAAGCATTGCCGATGTCCTTGAGATGACGGTAACCCAGGCATTAGAGTTTTTCGATTCTATCTCCTATATAAAGAATAAACTGAATGTTTTAAACGATGTAGGGCTTGGTTACATAAGACTCGGTCAGGCAGCTACAACCCTTTCAGGGGGTGAAGCCCAGAGGATAAAACTTTCAAGAGAGCTTTCAAAAAGAGATACAGGAAGAACATTCTATATACTCGATGAACCCACCACAGGGTTGCACTTTGCAGATATTGAAAAGCTCATTAAAGTATTGAATAAGCTTGTGGAAAAGGGCAATACTGTTATAGTAATAGAGCATAATATGGATATCATAAAATGTGCAGATTATATAATTGATTTGGGTCCGGAAGGTGGCGAAAGGGGCGGGGAGATAGTTGTTACAGGAACCCCCGAAGAGATTATCCACTGTGAAGAGAGTCATACAGGTCGATTTTTAAGACGATATCTTACAGGTGTTCATAATATAACAGATTACAAACGCATGCGTTTGGCATGATGGATCAGATGGAATCAAAGAGAAAAAAGGCAATAGTAATACCAGCAAGGTTTGCATCCACGAGGCTTCCTGGAAAACCCCTCATAGAGATAAAAGGAAAGCCTCTAATTCAATGGGTTTACGAAAGGGCAAATCAATCACTATTAAAAGACGAAATCTTTATAGCCACAGATGATGAAAGGATAAGAGAAAAGGCAATTACATTTGGGGCTTGTGTTATTATGACGCCTGTCACATGTTCGAGTGGCACTGAGCGTGTTTTTGAAGCAGTAAAGGATAGGGACATAGATATCATTGTAAATGTTCAGGGTGATGAGCCTTTTATAAGGAAAGACATGATAGATATGCTATTTTTTGAAATGGAAAAAGGGAATTCAGAGATGGTAACATTGTGCTCACCTATAAAAGATGAAAAAGAGTACACCGACCCAAATACAGTAAAGGTTGTTCTTGATAAAAAAGGATTTGCCCTCTATTTTTCCCGTTCGCCCATCCCTTTTTTAAGAAATAGACCTGATTTTTTCCCTTTGAATCTTATTTTCAAGCATATAGGTATATATGGCTATACGAAGGATTTTCTTGTAAGATATGTGAATATGAAAGGTAGTTTTCTTGAGGAGGTTGAATCACTGGAACAATTGAGGGTTTTGGAAAATGGTTACAGGATAAAGGTATTAAAGGTAGATTATGATGGGTTTGGCATAGACACAGTGGATGATCTTAAAAAGGCAGATGAGTATCTGAACGAGAGGCTATAAATGGTTTACAATAACACAATAAAAATTGAAACAAAAGGATTTGGCGATACCATTGATATAACAGAAAAAGTCAGGCATATACTAAAAATTTCAGGTATAGAAAACGGAATTGTCACTATCTTCTGTCCTGGCTCCACAGGAACCATAACCACCATAGAGTTCGAATCAGGCGTAATAAGAGACCTTAAAAATGCCCTCGAAAGACTTGTGCCTTCAGATATTCCGTATGACCATGATTATAGATGGCATGATGGAAACGGTTTCTCCCATGTGAGGGCAGCCCTTATGAAGCCATCCCTCACTATCCCCGTTATAGACGGTGAAATGACCCTGGGTATGTGGCAGCAGGTGGTATTTATAGACTTTGA
>JAOAFK010000144.1 GCA_026416315.1 Syntrophorhabdaceae bacterium
ACAGGCATAACTATAGCAGCCATTCAAAATATCCCTAAAAAACTTTTGCTACAGATACTTAGCCTCGGTGCATCGAGGCTTCAGATGGTCTGGATGTTATTGAAAGAGGCAAGGCTATCTCTTCTCGCTGCCGTCATGGCAGGATTCGGCGGGGTCATCTCTGAGATAGGTGCATCCATCATGGTGGGAGGCAATATAAAAGGATATACCCGTGTCTTGACTACGGCAACAGTGATGGAGACAGGTAAAGGCAATTTTGATATTGCCATAGCATTGAGTATAATTTTACTCCTCCTTGCATATTTCATAAATCTCATTCTTACCTTTATCCAGCAAAAAAGGCTGTAAATAAAAAATGAGAGACCATATACCTATACTTGAGGCAAAGGAACTCATTATAAATAGGTCAGGTATGACCGTTCTTGATATTTCTCAACTAAAAATTGCTGAGGGTGAAACCGTATCCATTATCGGACCCAACGGTGCAGGTAAATCAACCCTGCTTCTCGCCCTATCCAATCTATTTAAAAATTTTTCTGGCAAAATCATGTTCAAGGGCATGGAGATTGGAAAAGACATATCACCTTTTGAATATAGAAGGAACATAAGTATGGTGTTTCAGGAGCCCCTGCTTTTCAATACAACTGTCTTTGAAAATGTAGCATCGGGTTTAAAGTTTAGAAAAATAGATAAGAAAAGTATAGATAAAATCGTCAAAGAAAACCTTGAAAGATTCAGTATCTCCCATTTGAAAGACCGTCCAGCAAGGAAGCTTTCAGGAGGAGAGGCCCAGAGGGTAAGTCTGGCCAGGGCATTTGCCATAAACCCTGATATATTATTTCTTGATGAACCCTTCTCTTCCCTTGATATGCCCACAAAAGAAGCCCTCATATATGACCTTGAGAGAAATATAAAAGAATTGAGTATTACTACAGTCTTTGCCACGCATGACAGGGATGAGGCTTTAAGACTCTCAGACAGGGTCATTGTCATAAATAAAGGCACCATTATCCAGGATGGCACCCCCTTTGAGGTGATGAACTATCCATGTAATGAATTTGTTGCCTCTTTTGTGGGTATTGAGACCGTCCTTTCAGGGATTGTAGTTAAAAAAGAAGCCGGGGTCTTAACCGTTTCTGTATCAGGGGCACACATAGAGGCAGCAGGTGATATGGATATAGGCAGTAAGGTAATACTATGTATAAGACCACAAGACATCATCCTTTATCCTGCCTCAATTGAGGCCCAGTCGAGCGCAAGAAATACATTTATGGCAACCGTAACCCGTATCGTCCCATCGGGTTTTTATCAGAAGGTCTACCTTGACTGTGGATTTCCCCTTGTGGCATATGTTACAGATGCATCTGCAAAAGTCCTCGGTATTGTAGAAGGTATAAAACTCAAAGCATCCTTTAAGGCAACCTCGGCGCATGTAATAAAAACATCTTAAAAAGGTTTTAAATTCATTTTGTAAAACTAATAAATTGATATTTTTTATCAAGACAATTAATAGATTATTTTTTTTATTGAAAACTAAATCATGAAATATTTGAAAAATTATCAGATAATTATAATTTAATTGAAAACTATTCGATATTATTTATCTTTTTCTTGACATCTATTTTTTCTAAAAACATAATAGAGTAAAAAGAAATTTTTATAATTTTATAAGAGCTCAAAAAA
>JAOAFK010000147.1 GCA_026416315.1 Syntrophorhabdaceae bacterium
ATAATGGTCCATGTGAAATATTTTAGCATCTTTACAAAACCCTTAAGGCCTTTTTCTTTTATATTAAATCTTTTAATCAAATCACGGGCAGCCATGCCGGGCACTCGAGCCCATACCTGTTCATTCAATCTCTCGGCCACCTCCTGACCGAATCTCTCGGCTACAAATATAAACCAGAATGCATCCACGACCCTGTAGTGCCACAGGAGAAATTCAATATAACTTTTAAGTTCAACCTCATCCATTTTATCGAATATCTTTAAGTCCATACTCCCCCCTGAGTTTTTTATTCGCCTTCTTCTTTTAGTCCCCTTGCCTTTATATCTTTAAAAGAATCAAGGACATTCTTCTTCTCGTAAACAATTTTAAACAATTCTTCTGTTATGGGCATGTCTACGTTCATCTTTCTTGAAAGCAAATAGGCAGCCTTGATGGCAAAATATCCCTCCACCACATTCCTTTGGGATTTTATTATATCTTCAGGGTCTCTTTCTTTTGAGAGCTCTATACCAAATGCCCTGTTTCTACTCAAGGCACCGTATGATGTCAATATGAGGTCACCCATGCCGGATAATCCCATAAATGTTGCGTCCTTTGCACCCATTGCCTTACCTAATCTTCTTATCTCTGCAAGGGCCCTTGTTATGTAAGCTGCCTTTGTATTGGTACCTAAAGAAAGCCCTTCAATGATTCCGGCACCTATGGCCATGACATTTTTCATGGCACCACCTAACTCAACACCCATTACATCATCCGTTGTATAGACCCTGAAAATATCACTGTGTATAAGATTTTGAAAATATATGGAGAGTTCTTTTTTTGAGGATGCTACAACAACGGATGTAAACTGTTTTTCAGCTACTTCCTTCGCAAAGGAAGGACCGGAAAGAACAGCAATCTGTGAGTCATTTCCTACTATTTCATAGACAATCTCGCTCATAAATTTCAATGACTCCACCTCTATACCTTTTGTGAGGATCAATATCCTTTTATCTTTCAATAGACTGGATATCTGTTCTACCGTTTCCCTTAAGGCAAAAGAAGGGGTTGCAATAACTATATCATCTGAATAACAGGCTACCTCTTTTATTGAATTCGTCCAGTTAATTTCATGAGGTAGAACAAATCCGGACAGGTAATACCTATTTTCTCTACAAATATCTAAAATCTCACATAGTTCTCTTTCATATACCCATAAAAGGACATGAAAACCCTTTCGCGCAAGATGTATGGAAAAAGCAGTACCCCAAGCACCAGCACCTATTAAACCTATCTTTTTTCTTTCTTTATCAGATGACATAAAAACTTTTTAATCTTCACCTGCTATGGCAACATCACTGATCTTTTCGCCGTCTTTTAGATCCATAAGCCTAACTCCAATTCCTCCCCTCTTCTGTACTGGAAGATTGGCTGCATGGAATCTTATGGTTCTACCTGTATCAGTTACAAGAATCACCTCATCACCTTGATTTATCTGTTTTATGTGCACCACATCTCCATTTTTCTCTTTACACCTTACGTTTATTATACCCGTGCCGCCCCTTGATTGACTCCTGTATTCACTGCAGGGTGAGCATTTCCCATATCCTTTTTCTGTTACAGTAAAAACAAGGGCATCCTCTGAAACAACCTTTGCGGACACTACCTCATCATTGGGTCTTAATTTTATACCCCTCACACCGTATGCCTGTCTTCCCATCTGTCTTATCTCTTTTTCACTGAATCTTATGGTCATGCCCTTTTTTGTGCCGAGCATGACCTCATTATCACCATTTGTTTCGAGGACCTCTACAAGACTGTCGTCTTCGGGCAGGCTGATAACCCTGATCCCAGTGGACCTGAGATTTTTTAACTCATCAAGGCTTATTTTCTTGACAATGCCTTTTTTTGTTATAAGAAATAGGAGTTTGTCCTCTGAAAATTCTGTTACATGTGTTACAGCCGTGATCTTTTCATCCTTTCCTATATTTATCATATTTATGATGGGCTTTCCCTTTGATGAAAGAGGCGCATCAGGTATAGCATAGACCTTAAGCATATAAGCCTTTCCATTATTTGTAAAAAATATGATATGAGAATGGGTGGAAGCGATGTATAGATGATCCACTACATCCTCTTCTCTTACCACAATACCGGTCTTCCCCTTACCACCCCTTAACTGGTGTTTGTACTGGTCAAGGGGTGTTCTCTTTATATAGCCTTTGCTCGTAATCGTGACGACTACCTCTTCTTCCTTTATCATATCTTCAATGCTTATCTCTGGAAGTTCATCAACAATCTCTGTTAATCTGTTATTTCCATATTTCTTTTTAATATCAATGAGTTCATCCTTGACAATGCCAAGTAACACCCTCTCGTCATCAAGGATTGTTCTTAACCTCTTTGTCTCCTCAATAGTTGTATTTAATTCTTCTATGATCTTTGACTGCTCTAAAGATGTAAGCCTCTGGAGCCTCATCTCCAGGATACTCGTTGCCTGTTTTTCCGAAAGATTAAACCGCTCCATAAGATGAGCCTTTGCGTCCTGTGTGGTCTTTGAAGCCTTTATCAGGGCTATCACCTCATCGATATGGTCAAGGGCAATTTTTAAACCTTCAAGGACATGGAGCCTCTCTAATGCCTTGTTGAGCTCATAGATAGAGCGCTTTGTTACGATCTCTTTTCTGAATTTTATAAACTCTTCGATTATACCTTTTAGATTTAATACTTTAGGTTCATTGTTTACAATTGTTAGAAAAATTATTCCAAAAGTGGTCTGAAGCTGTGTATGTTTGTATAGTTTATTCAATATGGGTGTTGCAAGCTCCCCCCTTTTTAATTCTATAACAATTCTCATGCCCTCTCTACTGGATTCGTCCTTCATATTGGCAATGCCATCAATTTTCTTTGCATTTACAAGTTCCACTATACCTTCTATGAGCCTTGCCTTATTTACCTGATAGGGAATCTCCGTTATAACTATCCTTTCACGGCCATCTTTTTTATGTCTTTCAATCATGCATCTTGCCCGTAAGATTATATGGCCTTTTCCCGTGGCATATGCCTCTTTTATACCTTCTCTTCCGTAAATGATGCCCTGAGTAGGAAAATCAGGACCTGGAATAATTTTTAAGAGTTCATCAAGGGTAATATCAGGATTATCTATTGTGGCTATTATGGCATCTACAACTTCATTTAAATTGTGTGGCGGTATATTTGTTGCCATCCCTACTGCAATACCTGAGGAACCGTTTATAAGAAGGTTTGGTATCTTTGAAGGCAAAACCACTGGTTCTTCAAGGGATTCATCATAATTGGGTCTAAAGGCTACTGTTTCTTTTTCAATATCTTTTAAAAGCTCTTCTGCGATCCTTGAGAGCCTTATCTCCGTATACCTCATGGCTGCTGGTGCATCACCGTCAATGGAACCAAAATTTCCCTGACCGTCTATCAAAGGATAACGGAGGGAAAAGTCCTGAACCATCCTTGTTATGGCATCATATACAGCCTGATCTCCATGGGGATGAAATTTACCAATTACATCACCTACTATCCTTGCAGATTTTTTATATGGTTTATCATGGGTGTTGCCCAATTCATACATGGCATAGAGGATTCTTCTGTGGACTGGTTTTAAACCATCACGTACATCAGGCAGTGCCCTGCCAATTATGGTACTCATGGCATAATCAAGGTATGACCTCTTCATCTCCTCTTCTATGGGAACAGTTATAACCGATTGTTGCATTTTAATGCCTCCTGAATTTATCCCGCTTTACGAGATAAATATCTATTTGATAATTTAATGTAAAAGGGTCTGGATGCGACCCAAGTAAAAGACCTTTAAAGGCATCTCTCTTTTTCTTTTTAATCTAACATAAAGTTTTACTTCATGTCAGCTAAAAATATGGATTTGGTTTTATGGTCTTTTGATGAAAAAATTTAAAAAAATACTTCCTACTAATTTTCGAATAATTATGCAATTATCAGAAAGGAAATAGAGAGATAAATCACGCTGCTTTTAAAACTTTATCTTCAAGCCTTTGAACCCTGATTAGGACATCATCTATAATTTCTTTTTGTGATAGGGCTCGATTTAGATCACCCCTTATATAAGAAACTTCTGTATATAAATCATCAATTCTTTTATTTGTTTCATCAATTCTCTGTGTATTCAGCATTATCTCCTGTTTTAATTCAACCCTAAGGTCATCAATTCTTTTATTTGTTTCATCATTGGCCCTCCTCAACTCTCTTATATCCGATTCTATGGCAGACATTCTTGATTCCATACCAGACATTCTTGAGTTCATTGATTCAATGGCAAGGGTAAAACCCTGAAGTTGGCCTAATACACTTGACTTAAAATCCCTTAATTCTTCTTTTACTTCACCTACCACTATATCCCTTATCTTTTCAATTATAATGTCCCATTCCATATTTTCCCCAAAAATACATTTTTATTCATTATACCACAAATAATTTTTTTAAAAAATTAAAGTTTTTATAAAACCTTCTGTTTTATTCAAAAACAGGTTATGGAAGATATGAAGGCATTCAAAAGATGACTTTTAAAATAAAATAACTCAAAAATAAGATGGGTGGCCTTGCTATTTTTGAAACCTTGACAAAAAATAAAAGGGTGTATATTTTTTTA
>JAOAFK010000038.1 GCA_026416315.1 Syntrophorhabdaceae bacterium
AATACAGGCATTTTGAAAATAAAAACAGATATAGCGAGTGGGAGTTTGTTTTTACACCTAAAAAGAATTAGAAAAGTTAGGAGAAACCATGGCTAATATACTTGTAGTTGACGATGAGAAGCTAATTCTTGATATGATAACGATCGAGTTAGAGAAGCAGGGGTATACAGTTACTGCAACAAACTCATCTAAAGAAGCCATAAAACTTATTGAGCTGGCAAGATATGACTTAGTCCTTATTGATCTGATGATGCCTCATATTACAGGATTAGAACTTCTTCAGATGATAAAAGAGAAAAGACCTGAAACAGCAGTGATCATGATAACTGCCCATGGTAGTATCGAAACCGCAGTGAAGGCAATGAAGTTAGGCGCCTATGATTATATAACAAAACCTTTTTCTTCCGATGAGTTTATTATTACTGTTAATAAGGCGATAGAGTATGCAAGGTCTCAGGCAGAGCTAAATTATTACAGAAAGGAAAACAAAACAAATTTCGGTATAAATGCCATTATAGGGGTAAGTAAAGAGATAAATGAAGTTAAATCAATGATTAAAAGAGTTGCCTCCGCAGATGTTAAGGTAATTTTAGTAGAAGGTGAGAGTGGTGTAGGAAAAGAGCTTATAGCAAGGGCGATACATAATGAAGGTCACAGGAATAAAAAGCCTTTTATCGCCATAAACTGTGCATCTCTACCGGAAAATTTGCTTGAGTCAGAGCTTTTTGGTTACGAAAAGGGGGCCTTTACTGACGCTAAATCAAGCAAGGAAGGGCTTATCGAGTTTGCCGATGGCGGAGTTTTATTTTTAGATGAGATTGGTGATATGCCTATGTCTCTTCAGGCAAAACTTCTCAGATTTTTAGAAGACAGAACCGTTAGAAGACTTGGTGGGCTTGTTGATGTTAAGGTTGATGTGCAGTTAATTGCTGCTACAAATAAAAATCTGAAAAAACTTGTTAATGAAGAAAAGTTCAGAGAAGACCTTTATTACAGAATTAAAGTTGTTCCCATTTATGTTCCCCCTTTAAGGGAAAGAAAAGACGATATACTTGAGTTATCAAAGTTTTTTATTAATCAGTTCAACAAAGAGTTCAAAAAAAGCATTAAAGGTTTTTCTCCCATAGCTCAGAAGATGATACTGCTTTATGACTGGCCCGGGAATGTAAGGGAGTTGAAAAACACCATCGAAAGGGCAATGATTTTTGAGGATAGAGACCAGATTATGGTTGAAAGATTACCCTTAGAAATCATCTCCGCATCTTCACGTCAACCTTCTGAAAGAGCCGAGATAAAAATACCGGAAACAGGTATTGATATAGAAGAGGTAGAAAGGGAGTTGTTGAAGCAAGCTCTTACAATGGCAAAGGGTAACCAGTCAAAGGCGGCACGGCTTTTAAACATCGGGGTCGATGCCATGAGATACAGGATGAAAAAGTTTGGATTTCTCGGTAAAGACAAATAATTTTTACCCTGCCTTTACAAATTGACAAATCTGAGATATATTTTCATTAAACATTAAAAAGGAGGTATTTTTATGAGAAGAAGTTTCTGGTCTGTCTTTTTTATATTAATATTTTTTCAGACTTCCTTTGGTTCTCCTCTCTCAGATATTGAAAAATCAGTCAATTTGTGTTTAGGAGATATAAATAGCTACGTTTGCGATGTAGAAACAATGCAGTTCGAAAATGTCATGAAAAAAATGACCTCAGGAATGCCTGAAGATATGGGGCGACCTCAAAAGCCCACATTGAGAAAGTACTGGCATAAGCAGAAAGGAATGGCAATAAGGGTTGAGGGAAAGAATGTCTTTCCTTTCATGAAAGAACAGGCAAAAAGGATGTCTTCTCAGTTTGCTCTCGAGCTGAGTTGTTTTTTTCTTCCAATGGATATGAAAAAGAAAAGAGAAGCACTT